>NZ_CEXEES010000012.1:0-36508 GCF_982632705.1 Candidatus Izemoplasma sp.
TAATGATTTGAAAACTATAAATAAATTTATAATATTCGTTCATCTAATATTACTAATAAAGTTACTTTTAAATAGATACCTCATTTTTAGATATTACTTTCAAGAATTAATTTACCAATTCTTTTCTCCGTACTCTAATTTAATCACTTTAAAGAGCTAAAGTCAATAAAACCAGACGATATAGTTATCCACAACTTTTTCCACATTACACAGGTCAATCATAAAAACGACTAAACAATCAAATGCTTTAGCAATGCAACTAAATTAGGTTGTGGAAAAGTTTTATTTCCAAACTATAATAAGTTATTTAAATGTTTAAAAATGAACTCACACTTGATTTTTGGGTGAAGTAGGCTATAATTATTGATAGGGAATGAGGTTCTCCCATAGTATTTGATACTAGAACCGCTTAAAATATAAGCTGATGACTTCTGCATAAATATGCAAGAAGTCTCGGCTTTTTGATTACATAAGGAGGATTTTATATGTTATTGAGTTTAGCATTGATATTCACAGTAGGTTTAATTCTTGGTGAACTGTTTGGAAAGATTAATATTCCAAAGTTTCTTGGGATGATTATTACAGGAGTAATACTAGGTCCTTATGTCCTTGATCTTATTAGTGGTGATATACTACAAGTCTCATCTGAGTTAAGGACTATTGCACTTGTTGTAATACTACTTAGAGCTGGATTGTCATTAGATCTATCCGATTTAAAACGAATAGGAAGACCAGCAATACTCATGTCTTTCATACCTGCAACTCTAGAAATAGTTGCGATTATTATAATTGGACCATTGTTGTTTGATATAAGTTATTTAGAAGCGGCCATCCTAGGATCTGTTATAGCAGCTGTGTCTCCTGCAGTGATTGTTCCAAAAATGATAAAACTCATTGATCATAAATGGGGAGATAAAAAGAAAATACCACAATTGATATTAGCCAGTGCAAGTGTAGATGATGTATTCGTAATAGTATTATTTACATCATTTTTGGAGATGTATACCAGTGGAAGTTATTCAGTTGCTTCTCTTTCATTAATACCGGTTGCAATAATACTCGGAATAGTGCTTGGAATAATAATCGGATACATCTTATCAGTATTGTTTGCCAAAATGAGAGTAAGAGATACAGTTAAACTACTCATCATACTAGCAGCATCTTTCTTTGTGTTATCATTTGAATCATACATTGACCAGATTGTTCCGATTAGTGGATTACTAAGCGTAATGGTCATTGGTATTACGTTCCTAAATAAGAGTGAAACAAGGGCAATTAGATTACGAAAAAAATTTGATACAGTTTGGGTGTTTGCTGAGTTGGTTTTATTCGTTCTAGTAGGTGCAGCAGTTGATGTAACACTAGCATTGTCTGCAGGACTATTTGCAGTAGTAATTCTAACTGGAGGATTGATTCTTAGATTTGTTGGGGTTCAGTTAAGCCTTTTAAATACTAATTTAAACAAGAATGAGAGAATTTTCTGTGGAGTATCATTTTTACCTAAAGCTACCGTACAGGCAGCAATAGGAGCTATCCCACTTGCAGTTGGAGTTACCTCAGGTAGTTTGATATTAGCATTGGCAGTATTATCTATAATGCTTACCGCTCCAATAGGTGCAATTCTTATTGATCTCACATATAAAAAGTTGTTAGCAAATGATTCTCCAGAATAATTTGACCAAATAAAAAGAAGTCTTAGGACTTCTTTTATTTTTTTGTGAATTTTAATGCTACAAGATTCTCAAATCCATCTTGGAAATACGGATTGTTAGTTTCGATCATATAGTTGTATACTTTCTTAACATAATCTTCTGATTCATCCAATTCTACATTTAATAAATCATAATTCTCATTCTCTACATCAAAAGTAACATAAAGATTTCCGTTTTCTTTTACATATGCTATTTTACCAGTTTCTTTTTCAGATAATACTACTACATTCTTTTCAAAGATAACATAGTGGAATAATCCTACTTGTTCATTATACTTAAATTTTACTAAACTCTTTTTATTCATATTGCCCTCCTTGTATTTACTACTCTATTATACAATGTAAATCATTATATTAATTCAAATAAGCATTTTTAATATACATGCCCTGTTTCTGGAACGATACATATAAATTTGAATGTAGATTTTCCAGTATTTCTAAATTGATGTATGGTGTCTTTTGGTACATATGCGTATGATCCCGATTCTACTTTGGTTACAACACCATCAATCATAAGTTCTCCTTCACCTTCTATCATAAAATTGATGTGGGGCCATGGATGTTTATGTTTAGGTGTATATCCGTCCTGTTCTACTTCCATCACTCTCATAACATGATCGTCCCAACCTTGTTCTTTTGAAACCAAAACTTTCATAAATGCATTTTTGACAAGATCTGATTTAATTTCTTTTCTTTGAAGATTGTTAAAATTACCTATCATATTTATTCTCCTATTCTATTGTAATCATTAGAAACCCACTGAATGCTGGATTGCTAGGTTTAATGGAATTCTCCACATGCTTTTTCATTTCATTTATATATTCTCTATATTTGACATAGAACTCATAATTTACTTTAGGTGTATACACTATGTCTTGTAACTCTATAAACTTGATAATTTTTTTTACTGTTGTCGGCTTTACAAAGACATCGTAGTTCATATTATAATAAGCTCTAAAACATGTTATGATTGGCCATTTGGCAAGTTTATATGGTGCAAGCATATCAACTAACTGATTAAACCCAAGTTCTTCATCTAGATGTAGTAGGTTATATATTGCCTCTAAGAAAAGTATCTTCTCGTTATTATCAAATTCTTTTACTAAATCTCTGAATCTCATTTTCTCGAACACTGAAACCATTGATGATTTAGATATGATTTTAGTAACGTCGAAGAAAATATTAAGACCTTGTTTTAGATTCTCTTCACTGCAAACATTGTGAATGTAATCAACAAGTTTTGATAAATTATGTTTCTTTCTAATTTCTTTCATTTCATCACTATCAAATCCATCATTATATCTTGAAAGGAACCTTGCCTCTAATTGTTTAATTCTTTTTACATTCATAAGACCACCTCTTGAATCAATTATATCATCAATCTATATTTTAGTAGAGATAATCACTCATCATTCAACTGTAATTTTTTTCAAATCAATTATAGGTGAGTATGATGATATACCTAAAAATACCAATAATTTTTAGTAAATTATATAAATCAAACCCAATATATTGTACAATATAGGTAACTATAAAACTAAAGGAGTTATAATATGGGAAACGCACAATTAATCAAGTTTAGACATGGTAGTCATAAAGGAATTTTCCATTATGTACCATATGATAATGCATTCGTTGCACTTTCTGAAACGAATACAGGTAAGATTGAATACATTAAAGAAACAAAATCCTTAGATATAACCTTTGATTTACAAAGTGAAACATATGATGTAATGAGTGTTGATGTTATTGAGGACAAGGAATACATACAAGAAGTATATGACTATATGCTTAACACAGATAACACATACTTTAAGAATGGCATTGAAGGTCTTTGTGTATTAAAATTTCATAAATAAAAAAGCCGAAAACGGCTTTTTTTTATGTACCACAATACGTAACATACGAGTCATCATGTTTGGATTGAAGGTATTTATTTTCAATTTCTATTAAATAATCAAACGGGTTATATAAATACTTCATCAATACATTTAAATCGCTTAGATCTCCTGTAGAACCTTTTGTAATTGCGTCTTCAACTATGTGATTTCGTGGGATTATAACTGGATTGTTTTGTCTCATCAATGTAACTACTTCATTGTGATCAGACCCTTTTATAATGTGTTTCCATTTAATTACCCAATCGTCAAATTGGTTTCCTAGGTGCCCGGTTGTCAAATCTTTAAATGTATTTGTAAAATCCAGTTGGTTATCTTTCATTATTATTAAAAATTCCTCTATTAATTCTAAGCTGTAATCTGTTTCTTTTAGAATACCTAATTTTTTACTAAACACTTTTAAATACTCTTGTTTGAATTTACTTTCAAACTTTGAGATGATTGCATTTAGTTTATTCGCTGCAACATCGATATCGTTATCAATCAATGGCAAAAGTGATTCTGCAAGTTTTACAATATTGAAGCTTGCCATATATGGTTGGTTTGCGTATTTATATCTACCATCTCTATCGATTGAACTAAACACAGTATTCGGATCATAGTTGTTCATGAATGCACATGGTCCATAATCTATAGACTCTCCTGAAACTAACATGTTATCAGTATTCATTACACCATGAATGAAACCAATACTTTGCCATTGTACAACGAGTTTAATTTGTCTGTTCATAACTTCTTCTAAGAAAAGCAGAGGTTTATTCTCTTTTGTTAACAATTCAGGAAAATGCCTGCTAATTGTGTACTCTAATAATTCATTAACATGTTCTTTAGATTGTGTAGCAGCGAACTGAAAAGTACCTACTCTGATATGACTTTCAGCAGTTCTAACGAGTAATCCACCATTCTCAATTTTCGCTCTTTGAATTTTTTCATTTGTTTTCAAGACTGCTAATGTCCTAGTTGTTGGAATATTCATATTACTTAAACTTTCACTTATAATATACTCTCTTAACATTGAATACAAAGTCCCTTTTCCATCACCACCTCTTGAATAAGATGTTCTCCCAGATCCTTTTAAGTGTATATCAGTTCTTTTATCCTTGTATAAATGTTCTCCAAGCATTAATGCTCTACCGTCTCCAAGAACGTTAAAATAACCAAACTGATGTCCTGCATATGCTTGAGCATATTTAATCTCTGGATTTTTGCCTGAAAGATAAAGCGCGCCTTCTGGAGTTTTTATTTTCTCATTAATACCCAGTTTTTTTGACAAACTATCATTGAAAATCAAATATTCTGGATTTCTAAATTCTGTTCTATTAATAATTTCATACATTTCAGGTTTTAATAGTAAATAACTATTATCAAAATCAAAATACATAGTATCACCTCTATAGTTAGTATAACGATTTATACCCTATTTAATCCAACATATACAATTTTTTACAAATAAAAGGATTACAAATGTAATCCTATTTATTTTCTAAATAATCCTCAACTGTTAATGCAGCCAACTTACCTTCTTGAATAGCCCATTTAATTAAACTTTGTCCTCTTCTTGCATCTCCACAAATAAATACATTTTCTTTATCAGTTGTGAAAATTTTGGTATCTCTATTGTGTTTGCTTCTATCAAGTTTAATGTCGAATGCACTTAAGGCTTCGTCGATAGGTCCAAGAAATCCAATTGCTACAAATACTAAGTCTGCGTCGATTTCACCTTTTTGATCTTTCAACTCAATTTTAGTACCATTTTCATCTCTAAGAATTTCTACTTGATCAGTGACAATTTTAGATACCTTACCATCTGCTTCAATGAACTTAACTGCTGTCTTCTCATACAGTCTAACTTCATCTTCATCAAAATCGTAATAAGACTTTTTGCGATCGTCTTTTTTAGGACTGATTTCCAGTTGTCTTACACTTTTCGCACCTTGGCTTATAGCTGTTGCTACGCAATCATTCGCAGTGTCTCCACCACCAATAATTACAACCGATTTACCTTTTGCATCAATTTTCAAAGGTGAACCATCTAGCAAATGCTTTGTATTGTCTGTTAGAAACTCCATTGCGAAATGAATGTTATGAAGTTGTCTACCATCAATATTTACATCTCTAGCCTTTTCTGCTCCTGTAGCTAATAATACTGCATCAAAATCATTCGCAATTTGATTTGCTGCTTCTTCCTTTGTAATACATGTATTACATATAATCTTAACTCCTAGATCTTCTAAAACTTTTGCTTTTTTAAGCACATTATTTTTATTAAGTTTCATGTGTGGAATCCCATACATTAAGATTCCCCCAGGACGATCTGCTTTCTCATACATTGTCACATTGAATCCGTCTTGTGCCAATACTTGTGCTGCTGCCATTCCTGATGGACCTGTCCCAATAATAGCTACTTTTTGATTCATCATCATTACCTCTCTATTTATAAATATTCTAATATACAATCACATTATATCACATATTTTTTTATAAATAAAACAATCCTATAAAAAAACTTTTACAAAGCCACTAATTACTTTTGTTAGAGCGAATTATGTTGTGTTATACTTATAAATGAGGTGATTTTATGAGAGTAGCAATTTATGGTGCTGGGGCAATGGGTACAGTACTTGGCGCATATATAACAAAGGCTGGTTATCAAGTAGATTTAATCAATAGAAACAAAGAGCATGTTAAAGGATTAAAGAATAATGGAGCAAAAGTAATTGGTAAGATTGAATTCACACAAGAAGTTAATGCGTTACTACCTAACCAAATGAAAGGTAAGTATGATATTATTCTGTTAATGACTAAACAAAAAATGAATACTGAGATAGTTAAATCATTACTACCATTCTTGTCTGATAAAGGTAATATTTGTACAATGCAAAATGGATTACCAGAAGCAAGCGTTGCGGATGTAATTGGAAAAGATAGAACGCTCGGTTGTACTATGAGCTGGGGAGCAACACTACACGGAAATGGAGTTGCTGAATTAACTAGTAATCCTGATCGTGAAACACTTACGTTTAGTATTGGTAAGTATGGAGATAACGATGACAGTTTACTTAACTATACAATTGAATTGCTAAATACAATGGGTAATGTAAAAGTAGAAGAAAACTTCACAGGTGCAAGATGGGCTAAGCTACTAGTAAATGCTGCATTCAGTGGTTTAAGTGTTGTAACTGGTGAAACGTTCGGTGTGATCGCTGGCAATAGAAAATCAAGAGTAATTGCGCTAAAGGCAATTAAAGAATGTATTGATGTAGCACATGCTTCTGGAATAAAAATCGAACCAATTCAAGGTAAAAACGTAGTGAAATTACTGAATTACAACAATTGGTTTAAAAAGCAAATCAGTCTTTTAATTATTCCGATGGCAATGAAAAAACACAGTAATATAAAATCGAGTATGTTAAGAGATTTAGATTTAGGAAGAAAAACTGAAATTGATTCTATAAATGGTGTTGTATGTGAATATGGAGATAGAGTAAATATAGAAACTCCAATAAATGATTCTATCGTTTCTATCGTTAAAGACATCGAGAATGATGTTTTGGTTCCACACTGGTTTAATCTAAAATCAATATAAAGAAAACAGATGCAAATTTGCATCTGTTTTTTATTTAAGTAAATCTCGAAGTACTCTCATTTCTTTGTTTGGATCAGTATACCAATTAGATGAAAACAATCGATACAACTTCCAATTTCTAGCTGACAAGTATTTCTCTTGATGTATCATATCTCTTCTAGCGTTAATTTCATATGAATTATCAATATCACAAATAATACCTAATTTGTATGAACTTGATTCTTCATCATACACAGCAAGATTGATACTGTAGTTCCCAATTCCAATATCTGTTCTAACTGTATACCCGTTTTTCTCTAACCTTTGTTTCACATCATCTATAAGTAAACTTGTATTAGTTTCTTCTTTAATATCAGTTGTATGAAGATGATTCAATACTTCTCTGGCTAAAGCAGGTTTCTTTGAAGATATGTAGTAACAATATCGCATATAGTCTTTAAGTAGTTTAGGTCCTGTGCTTTTTAAATCTTCCACTTTAAGTTCCTCAGGGAATAATGATGATACGAAATAGATTTTTTTCTTAGCTCTAGAAATAGCTACATTCAATCTGTTTTGTCCACCGTCATTATTTAACCAACCAAAGCGTCTTCTTACAATACCTTCTTCATCTCTTGCGTATCCCATACTGAAGATAATAATATCTCTTTCGTCCCCTTGAACATTTTCGATATTTTTGACGAACAGACTTTTGTCTTCTCCATCTTCACTTCTAAATAGCTCTTGTTCAAATTCTTTTTGGTATCTTCCTCTTTTAAATAGTTCTTCATCAATCAAATTCTCTATTTGATCACGTTGTGTACTATTAAAAGTAATGACACCTATTGTTTCGTTATTTTGTCTTTCTCTAAATACTTTTTTTATCAACTTGATTACTTGTTTTGACTCTTCAATATTTCTTCGATTTACAAATGTACCATCTTTTACATGAATATATTCAATTGGTGGTTTAATACTCTCCGACTGATTTGGAGACACAATTAACTTTCCATCATAAAACGCATGGTTTGAGAAAGCTATTAGCTCCTCATATACACTTCTATAATGATAGTTTAATATTGTCTCATGATATTTATACCTCGCTAAATCGAGAAGACTTTTAGCATCCATAGAAACATCTTTTAATACATCATCTTCAAAATATTCATCGTCATCATCAAGTCTACCAATCCCTAAAGATGATGGTCTTAGCTGTTTTGTATCTCCAGCTATAACTACTTTCTTAGCTCTATAGATAGCAGGTATTCCTTTTTCAACATACATTTGTGATGCTTCATCAAATATAACTAAATCAAACATACCGTATACAAGAGGAATCACAGCTGAAACAACTTCAGGAGTCATCATCCATACTCTAACGTTATTCATTAGTTCTAACTGGAAGATGTCTATGAATGCTTTCACACTCATTTTACGTTCTGTTTCTAGTATTCTTTTGATATCCATAATACGCTTTGTATTCGTTAAGTTAACTGCATGTTTATATAATTCCATCTCAAATGATTCTGTGGAAACCTGTTGTTTTTGTTCCATCAATACATTCATTAATTCTACTTTTTCTTTATATTTATCAAGTATATATAAATGCTTTTGATTCTTAGCTTTGAATTCTTCCAGGTACCCTGTGTAGAATGCATCAAATAAGTAATGTCTTAATTTAACAATATCCTTTTGCGATTGAAGTAATTCATTATACCTTAACATTCTTATAAATGTGATTGCATTAGAATCAAGTAAATTATACTGTTCTTTAAGTTTGTTGATTCTGTTTATATTTTCCATTATGTAGTTATGAAGTTTACCATCTTCAAGCGCTAATGTTATGTATTTTCTTTCAGTTGTCTTTTTGTTTGTTAGGAATAATAATTGGCTACTATATTTTTTAAATAGTTTTCGTTTAATTCTACCTTTTCCAAACATCCAACTTTTTTTATACTTGGAATGATACTTTTCGATATCCTTTGAAAATTGCTCAAGTTCTATTTTATTGGATCTTGTAATCTTTGTTTCCAATTTATCGAATACTGGAAAGTCTTCAATAATTGCATCGTGATTAATATAGTTAATTAGATGGCTTCTTTTATCGAATAACTTCTCAAGTTTCTCTAAAGTTTTAAAATCAGGTTTTCTAAATGTTTCTTTGAACATGTTGTGAACTTTTTTAGGTGTTAGTTCATTAATGATATCTCTATCTTTGATGTATCTTTGATACAAACGATACATTGGTACTTCTTGAATTGTTTTTACATACATTAAGTCCATAGATTTGTTAAGAGCTCTTAGTAACTCATTGATTTCTTCTTCTAATATATATATATCATTATTCAATGTTCTTGTGGGTAAAACTGGATTTAGAAACTCAGCAAGTTTGTGATAGAATGATTGTTTATTTTCAGCATCATCTATAAACATAGAGTATTTACTTGCACCTTTAAGTCTTGAATAAATAACGTCTAGTGCTACTTTCTTTTCAGAAACAACCAATACATTCTCACCCTTTAATATACTAGAGGCGATTAAACTAGTAATAGTTTGAGACTTCCCTGTACCAGGTGGTCCCCAAATAACAAGTTTCTGTTCTTGGTTTAAAAGATCAATTACCTTTTCTTGAGAATAATTTATCTCATTAATATATGATAATCTTTCCTCTTTTACAGGAGTTCCTTCTAACTGGAACACTGTTTCAATTTCAGAATCATACAAGTTTGATTCATCTATCAAACCTTCTAATAAATTGTTGTACTTATTAGAGTCTAAAATTTTGCTCATATCTTTTTGAATCATAGATGAATACAATTTATATCTACCTACTGTAATGTGTTCTTTTACTTCAAACATGTTTTTTCTACGTTTAACAAATTTATCTTTTAACACATTATTAAAGATTTCATATTGCATAGATATCTTGCTTTTTGTTATGTTTATTCCATTTTTGATATAATAAGGGATTACGATTTCATTAATCGTTTTCTTATCAACTTTGTCTATAAATGGGACATTTGAATCAACATCATTCTTTTCCATTTTTGACGTAGCTAGTAATAAGTCTCTATTGTAAATAATATCTTTGTCTTTGTCTTTCTTAATTATTAGCTCTCTTTTATTTCTAATTAGTTTTACTGGGAAATAAAGTAATGGAGCTCTAATAGCAAAGTTATCTTTCTTAAAAACACCTTCAACATAAGGATATGCGATGTAAAGGTCGTATGACCCAGTCTCTTTCTCATCCTTATTGGTTTCTCGATAAAGATTGGTCACATGTCTTTCTAGTATCTCCCCACTATATGTTTGTGGGAATACTAAACTCAAGTTAGTTTTTCTTTTGTTTGTTATAAAATCAATGATTGCCTCTTCTTGATCGAGAAGTGCTAAATCAAAAGATCTTTTCTTTGAAGTTTTACCCATATATAAATTGGGATTTCTTCTAGATATATTAGTTAGTCTATCTTTGTAATGATCTAAAACTTTATACGCATTCTTTGATACTTTTACTTCTTTCACTGATTCACTTTGATGATTCAAAACAACTTTCAAAAACTGTGTTCCATATTTATCCATAAATACTTTACCGATTCCAGAAATCGCCAAAAAGTCACTTATTTTAAGTGGCTTGTTTTTTGCTATTTGTTTAAGTACTTCATCTGAACAGATGATAGGAGTTCTTCCTTTTAACTCAAACTCTTGTTGTTTTAAACTATCTCTTAGTTTATCTAGTTCTTCTAGTAATACATTCTTACGTAAAGCCATTGTCATCACCTCAATAAACTGTTATATATAGTTTACCACTTTAACAGTAATAATCATATTAGATTATATCGTAAACATGTGTATAACGTATGAAAAAAACTCGAGTTATATCGAGTTTATATATTTCTTACATTATACATTCGAATAATTCGTACTTCTGTCCATGTCCTCTTTGGAATAACGGAGACTTATTCAATAACTCGTATGCATGTTTTTGATTTTCTGCTTTTATAATCATATATCCAGATAAATTACTTACGTTATCATCTAATATCCCTGTATCATTTAATGCCACTCCGTTGATAAGTGGTGATCCCATTGATACAAGCAACTCACCTAGTTCGTCTTTCCATTCCATCCATTGTTTAAAGATTAACTCTCTCTCTTGTTGTGTTGGTTCTTCACTTTTATTAAAAGTTTCAACGTTGGTAAATCCAAATACGATATACTTCTTCATTTAATCACCTCTAATTATATAGTAATAAATGTAACTCATTGTAACAAACAATAAGCAATAAAAAGGCAGAATAATTCTGCCTTAGAATATAAATACTCCGATAATACCAGCAAGTGATATATACCAAATTGGATGGTGTTTCCATTTATTAGATGCATAGAAGAATACAACAAACAATATGAGAGCTTTCCATTGAAAGAAGTCTAAAACGTCTTTTGTAAGTTTATATGCTTCGGCATTAAAAATACTTGCAAGAGCTACTGTTGTAGCGGCTGTTAATATCAACCCTGTAACTGCGGGTCTGATTCCTTTGAACGCTGCATCAACATATTTGTTATCACGATAATGCATAACAAACTTAGCAATCAATATGATGATTATAACACTTGGTGTAACGATTCCAAGTGTTGCAACTATACTTCCAATAATACCGTAGTTCTCCATAGTATATCCTACATAGGTAGCTACGTTTACACCAATTGGTCCTGGTGTTGATTCACTAACTGCAATCATATCAGTAAATTGTGTTTGAGTAATTAAATCTTGGTCTACTACTAAATCCTGAATAAGTGGAATTGCAGCAAGTCCACCACCAATACTAAATAAACCAACTTTGAAGAATGTAAAATATAACTCTAATAATTCCATAATCATTGATCTTCACCCCTATCAAACACTTGTACAATTACACCTATTAGACCAGATGAGATTACAACGTATATTGGTGACAATGAGGTTAACATTATAATTAAGAAAGCGGCAACAAATAGTAAAACATGAAGCCAATTCTTTATTGATTTTTTAGCCATTCTAATTACTGCGTTTAGAATTAGAACAACAACTATAACTCTTATTCCCATAAATGCTTTTCCAATATATACATTATCTGAAAATGCATCAAAGAATTTTGCTATACTGATAATAATAATAAGTGATGGTGTAACCATTCCAAATGTCGAAAATAATGCACCAAGAACACCAGCTTTTTTTACACCAATGAATGTTGATGTATTAATCGCAATTATACCTGGTGTACTTTGCCCAATTGCAAAGTAATCAAGCATTTCCTCGTCAGTAGCCCATTCATGTTTATCAACAACTTCTTTTCTAAGCATTGGTAACATCGCATATCCTCCACCGAAAGTGAAGAGTCCAATCTTAAAAAAAGCAATATATAACTTAAAATAGATACTTCCTTTTACTTTTTCTATCATAATAAAAACTCCTTATTAAATAAACTCATACATATATTATACTATTTGATATTATAATGCAATATTATATCAATTCAATGGAAATCAAAACAATAAAAAAGGTCTTAACAAATGACCTTTTAGTTTAGTACTTTTTTGATGTCTTCAACAAGTAACCAGTCATCCATATTCATGAAATCAGTCTTGTCAAATGATTGATTATCTAATACGACAACATTATTAATTTCCATGATTGTAAGATACCTTTTACCTCTAAATCTTTTTTCAGTTCTTTTATCCAGTAATGACCTCTCTTTATAAGAGTCATATAAATCATTCGATTCATCTGTGGTTAGTTTATCAGTAAACAATACCGACTTCACTGTGCATTTTGCTTTTATCAAACCTTCACCATTATTATTTACCAAATACAATATGTCTCCAATTGATACCCTTCCGTATGGAAGTTTACGTCCAGTTGCTCCTCTAACAATTACATCCTTTTTCATAAGAAGAATATTTTCAAGTTCCTTTGATTTTTTATCTAAAAATACAATATGATCCATACCATCACCTCAACATATTATATCATGAGACTATAACTAATAAAAAATACTATTCAATAAAAAAAGCACAGAGTGTGCTTTTTAATCTAAATCATTGATTGCTTCATTTAACCACTCTAACCTTGTTTCCAAATAATCATATAAATGCCATACGTGTTCATCATATGTTTTTAAATCATAAAGTTCAGGTGCAGTATACCAATTGTAATCTACACCAATTACATCCCATGTTTCAAAATTCATATATGCAGAATGTGTTATAGCATCTGAGACCTGGTGAACTTGAGGTAAGACAGATCTTAATTCTCGTTCATATACATCGTTCCATCGATCTTTTAGTTTTTCTCTAAATTCCGGATAATCCATTAAATGATGAAGGAATATGTTTTTATTCTCATTGGCTGTATACCAACCTTCTGGACCTCTTTCTGCCAAGTATCCTGGGTTTCCTGAACTCAAATCAAAATCCCAGACAGGTCCCATTTTTAGTACATCATTCACATCTTTATAATAATATATACTTGAGTATCCAACATCTACATTCTTGAATATTTCATTTACGATAAACCAATCAATAAACGTGGAATCATCGATTAAACCAGAGTAATCATTTCCCTGTTCTAAGGTATCTAGAAGATTGTTGAAGTAATTTTCAATGTATACTTTTTGTGCATTCTCGTACGTTGGTTCTAAAACATCTGGAGCATGAATGACAAAAGGAATTCCATCTATTATAAAGTAATTATCATCTGTATTATCAATACCTTCATTGTACAATCCCACATGATACTCAATTAAGTATCCTGTATCAATTCCAGGTAAATGTTCATCTATGTCAACACGATCATTTGTTATTTCTATTTGATCTGTTAAAAGGTAATTTCCTAAATACTCCCCATTCAAATATACATCAACAAAATGAACAGATGGGCTGAATGCCATATCTAAGTTTGCAGCCATTGAGAATGCTAAGTAGTTTCTTAACAATGTTTGGTCCACATGATTACCAAGAAGAACCCAGTCTTTCTCAGCATAATATGATAGAAACTTTTGTTTCTCATCAAACTTAATTTTAAATGCAGGTTTTGGCATAAACAAAGTTGAGTTTCCTCGTGTTCTAATTTGCAAAGGAATATCAATCATTTCATCAAACTCAGTATTATCATTTGGATACATTGATAACGTTCCAGGGACAAAGACTTTGTCTCTCTCGACAGTTTGATCGTTTGTTGTATTAATATGTACTTCAGGTAATTTTCTTAAATTATCTACAGAAACCATAATAAGATTATATGACTCTGTTCTAGTTTCTCCATTTAATGTGATTGTCGCTTCTAAGGTGCATAATTCATCTGCATCAGGATAGGTATATACAATTCTTCCTCTAATTATATCTGCACAATCAATATCATAATTTACATTCGTACCCACTACATCTCTATCGGGTAACGTTGTATTAGATTGTAATAACATTGGGATTCCATACTGAACACTTTTAAAGAATTCAGTAAATGTTATCTCTTTTAGATATTCGTGATATAAGACAACATTCCCTTCTAAAACAAGTGTTTTAGTAAATACTCTAATATCGTCAGAATTGCTAATTTCAACAGCGAGTTCAACTTCATAATCATTGGGTCTTGGAACATATATTATGTTAGTAACAATTTCATCGTCAATGTAATATACTATATTAAAATTGTCAGATTCAGTGTCAAATTCAAAGTCTTCAGTTAATGTACTAGGTATGGATGAAGACAACCTAAAAAACTCTCGTTCAAATGCGTCATTTGGAACTGACACTGAACAAGCAGATAATGTAATTAATAACATTATACTTACTATTAATCTTTTCATACATCACACCTCTATTTATCACTATAACTATTGTAGCATTTTTTAGTGTATTCTTGCCTTTTTTTTACATAAAAAAGGAGCTTTGATAGCTCCTTTTAATCTATTTTATAACATTTCCTTCTTGCTTTTTCGCTTTATAAAGCCTTTCATCAATAATATCTATTATTTGATCAACACTATCAACTGTATTGTCATTATTTAAAATAACAACTCCTCCACTAACGGTGATTTTGATATTATCAGATGTAAACGTTGTTTCTTCGAGTTTCTCTAATATTCGAAACATCAATTCCTGGCTTTCTTCATAATGATCAACATTTACAATTGCCAGAAATTCATCTCCACCATATCTTGCAAATGTATCTACTTTTCTAAGAACATCTTCCATAAATCTTGAAAACTCTCTCAATAATACATCTCCAACTTTGTGACCGTATTTATCATTTACAGATTTAAAGCCATCAATATCTAATAGTATCACTGCAAAGTTAAGTTTTTTCCTCACATATAACTCATAATATTCCTCAAGTTTCATAAAAGCATATCTTCTGTTAAAAACACCCGTTAGAGTATCTGTATAACTCATATTCTTAAAGCTTAAATACAGTTTCTCATATGTTAAGAACAGTATGCTTAGATTAAACCAAATTATAAATATTATTGTAACAAAAGTAAATGTAACAATTGATACTTGAATACTTTCAATAGAAGTCTCTACCGTAGAAGAATATATCCTAACAAATATCAATGCAAGTTTTAATAGTAAATATAAGGTCAAATTCAAATTAATAAACAAATGGAAATGTGAATCAGTTAACACCCTTTTCTTATTTACATAAAACAGGAGCTCT
Organism: Candidatus Izemoplasma sp.; assembly: GCF_982632705.1. Classification (NCBI taxonomy): domain Bacteria; kingdom Bacillati; phylum Mycoplasmatota; class Mollicutes; order Candidatus Izemoplasmatales; family Candidatus Izemoplasmataceae; genus Candidatus Izemoplasma; species Candidatus Izemoplasma sp. The sequence continues at coordinate 15,864 of NZ_CEXEES010000012.1, forward strand.
ATTACCATAACAACAATAATTAAAGCAGAGAAAGCTCTTAAATAAGATATGGTGTTAAAGCCGATTGTAATCGCCATTATCCCGATTGTTGAAACAAACCAGTATAACCAGTATTTCTTATAGTTTATCTCTATATTGTAAAGTGATAGCAACGAAATAATATAAAGTATAATTGCAGTTATTTCTACAATATTTACCAGTGATGAGAAATTAACAACCGTATAAATATCTAATAAGATAAAAATGTGTTGTAGTAAAAACGCGACATTTCCTAATATTAAATAACCAATTTTGTACTTCTTTTTCGAAACCAAGAAGAAACTCAAAACAAGAACATTTAAAGCCACTAAAAAGTAGAATGCAAACTGCATAATAATTTCGTGATCAATATAAAATAATTCAAGCATTCTTCTCACCTCGTTTCTATTTTACCACATACATTTATAAATGCTTATATATATAGTATTTATGTTAATAAATGAACAACGATACCAACTACAAAAATTAATATAAAACCAACAATCATCATTGCCAACGTTTTAGAATATCCTATAGGCGTTATCTCGCCTTCATTATCAAGTTTAACAATAATTGGGTGTAGTGTAACAAAGTACATCAATATTGAAAGTGCAAATGCGATACTTGTATATAACTGAATCGTTTCATTTCCAAAAATCACTATTACTATACCTAGTGCAACAAAAATAACTTTCGCATTTGCTACCCATCTAATTAAGTATCTTACTAAATCATCTTTTGGATTGGTACCCTCAACACTATGAATTGAATTAAAAATTCCAACACCATTCCCTTTTGATGATTTTGGATTAGTATAAAGAATCAAAATATTCAACGATTCAAGTACTAAAAATAAACTAATTGTGATCTGAAGTATATTCATAATTACACATCCTTCTCTATTTTAGTGAATGATATATGTATATCATCCACGGAATCAACCCTACATGTAACACATCGTTAGCTGAAAACCATATATTAAAATCATTATATAATAATTCTGCGATACCACTATAGAAGTATACGAAATACAGAATATTTATTACAAGCATACTTATCCAAACATTCATGAGTTTCTTATCAATCAATGTCTTATCTAATCTAAATCTTTTTACATTTATCACCATAAATGAAATAAAGTATGGCAAGAATAAAAGTAAAAACCATTCATATGTAACAAGGAACTTGATGCTAAAAATCACACCTGTTATTAATGACAATGTGTAGATAATAAATCCTATATAAATTATTTTAGAGTATCGTTTAATGTAATCAGAGTTTACTGATTTCAAAGCGACTGCATATCCCATTATCATAATACTTAGTCCAGTTACATATAAGTAGCTTAGTTCAAACCAACTTGTGAATAAACACAAAGTTTGTCCTTCACATTTTAATTGATATCCAAGACCCTGATAACTTGTTCCTGCTAGAATTGTTCCAATACCCCAGAGTATTAATGCAATACCCCAGTATCTCTTGTATGGTTCTATATTTCTAAAAAGTTTAATCCCTATAAAAATAGTAACAATACCTAGAATATATACGATTATAGTTGAGCTAGGGACAATTACTGTAATGTTCCCTACTTCAACAAAAGGTTTCAACTCCAAGTACTCTAGTGGTGATACGTTTGGTACCATCAGTAAATCTAGTGGAAAAAGAAGCATAATCAATAATACAATCACACTTAGTATAATCAAACCAGTTCTTTTATCCATAATACACCGCCCTTTATAATTATCTAATCAATTATATCATATTAACCATTAATAAAAAAAAGACTTCATAATTGAAGTCTTTACTTTATTTCTTTTACTCTACCTACAATACCATCCTCTAACATTACTTTTATTCCATGAGGATGATTCTTTGAGTTTGTTAATATTTTACTAACAATACCCTCAGTTAATACATTAGTTCTTTGATTATGCTTCTCAACCACTAAAACAGTACTACCTACTTTAATGTTGTTTCTGTTTCTTCCGTCCATAATAGTCTCCTTAATCTTATATAGAAAAGAGATATCCGAAGATATCTCCATAAATTAGAATCCGTCTGTAACGCTGGAAAACGTTACTAGAAACTAAATCTACTCTAGGACCCTTTGATAGGTTAGATAGCCCAATATGCTAAGACGGCAGTCAAAGCACACTTTAAATCCTAGTGCTTAGTAATAGTATCATAGTATTTAATAAATGCAAATAGTTTTTTACATTTTCCAAAAAAATGCAGAAAAAAAGCCGATAACGGCCTTTTAAGTTCGAACTATAAAGTTACGATATTTTCAGCTTGAGGACCTTTTTGTCCATTAACTACATCGAAGCTTACAGCTTCTCCTTCTTCTAAAGATTTGAAACCATCTTTTTGAATTTGAGAGAAATGTGCAAATACATCTTCTCCATTTTCAGATGTGATGAATCCGAAACCTTTTTCAGCGTTGAACCATTTTACTGTACCAGTCATGTTTGTTACCTCCTATTTATATTTGATAAATTACTTCTGTTTAATATAAGTTTAGGTAACACCGTTATCTAATTTGTATTTCACATAATTATTCCATCTATTCAAGAATACACTGTATTTCGATAAATGCAAGACAAATATGCATTTATTTTTTTATTTCCTTTATTAGATTTATAGTTTTCGGTGTAATTCTTCTGATAAATAGTACTTATACTAACCATATTTATTATTATCTTTTTAAAGAGTAGAAGCATTCTATAAATCAGAATGCTTCGTTTCTATTTAGATTAAAACTCAATAATGAATTTTGTGATATCATCTTCTGATTCTACTGATATGTTTCCACCCAGTTTTGTTATGATCTTTTTGGTTAACGTTAACCCGATTCCATTTGATTGGTTGTCTCTTGATTTATTTAATATGAAGAATAAATCAAATAGTTTACCGATGTTATCCTTGGTAATCGTTGCCTTGTTCTCTATTATGAATATATGTTTTTCATCTTTTTCAATCAGGTTCAACTTTATAGTACTCTTTCTTGGTGAGAACTTTATAGCGTTACTGATTAGGTTCATCCATACTTGATAAAGTAATTCTTTATTTGATGTAAGTTTTATATCTGGAAAATCTAATTCGAACTCTAATTCTTTTTCTTCCCAAGACAAATGAGTGAGTTGGATAACATTTCTTATTTGTTCAGAAACATTATATGTATCTTGTTTTGGAAGGATAACTTTTGAATCAACCAATGATATCAGCAACATATTTCTACTTAACTCTGTTAGTCTACTTGATTCATTCGAGATTATGGTTGCGTATTCTTTCAGTTCTTCTTTTGAGATATCGTCTTTTAGGATTAAATCAGAGTATCCTTTGATTGCTGACAAGGGTGTCTTTAACTCGTGTGAGAAGTTTCTTACAAACTCTTTGTTTTGATACTCGTTCATTTTTAATTCTTGTGTCATTATATTGAAGTTCTGGATCAAGTCTGCGATTTCATCTTTTTTTCCAGTTTCGATTTGTACATCGTAGTTTCCAATAATAACTTCTTTTGTGGCATTGTTTAAATTTTTCATTCTCTTATAAACAATTTTATTCATTATAAAGTTAAAGACCATGATTAAGAAAAAGACGGAAAAGATTGTGATCAATAAATAAGGTCTATCATCTCTGAACTCTTCAGGATACTCATACCCTCTGAAGTATAAGATAAGATTTGGTATAGCCGAGGCTAGTACAATTACTAGCATCGTTGAGAAAAATACTTTTACTGTAACTTTATTCATTTTAATACCACCTTATATCCAAGACCTCTCACTGTAATTATTTCAAGATCTTGAGTCTTTATTTTTTCTCTTAATCTTCTTATATGAGTGTCTACCGTTCTTTCATATGATTCACTATCAAATCCCCATATTTCATTCATCAACTGTTCTCTGGTGAAAATTCTACCGTTTGAAGCTGATAATTTGTATAGTAATAAGAACTCTTTGTTCTTTAATTCTGTTATTTGATTATCTATTGTACATTTGTGATCATTGAAGTCTAAATGTACTCCTTTATGTGAAAAATGATTTTCACTTATTATCTTATATCTTCTTAGATGAGCCTTTATTCTAAGGATCAGTTCATCCATGTCTACTGGTTTTACAATATAGTCATCTGCGCCACTTGTAAAACCTTTCTCTTTATCTGTAAAGGAATCTAAAGCTGTCATTATAATAATGGGAATGTCTAAGTTTATATCTCTAATTTCTTTTACTAGAGTGATACCATCTGTTTTTGGCATCATAATGTCTGATACAACTAAATCAATATGTTGATTTGTAAATAAATCAAACGCTACTTCACCATTCTCAGCACTAACTGTTTCATATCCATTCAATTCTAAGTTCTTACAAATTAAATTACGGATATTATAATTGTCTTCTGCTACTAAGATTTTTAACATGTGATCACTCCTTATTATTACTCAGTTCTTAATGCGGTTACTGGATCTTTCTTCGCAGCGATTCTACTCGGAATTAAACCAGATACTAATGTTAAGAAACTTGACAATACTACTAAAAATACTGCGTATGATATTGGTAGGTTTGCAAATGATTCTGCATCTATTAAATTACCAACAATACTATTAATTGGTGTTTGTAATATATAGTATACTATTACACCTAGTATACCACTACCTAGCCCTATCAATAAAGTCTCTGCGTTAAAGATTCTTGAAATGTCTTTTTTTCTTGCTCCAAGACTTCTCATAATTCCAATTTCTTTTGTACGTTCTACTACACTTACATATGTGATGATCCCAATCATGATTGATGAAACTACTAAACTAACACCAGCTAGTGCAGTCAGAATGATCGTGATTGTTCCGATTAGACTTGAGATTGTACTTGAAATTACTTCTGCGATATCTGTATAAACGATTTGCTCATCTTCTGTTTTTCCGACGTTATAATCATCTAAATAGTTTTTGATTAAATCTTTAGATTCATAACTTGTAGGATATATTTGAACTCCAACTGGAGTAGTGTTTTCACCTAAATATTGCATCATGTTATCATACGTTGCAAATTCTGAGAATGCTTGTCCAGTTAAGATATTAGAATTTGGTGATGCGATTTGGGCTAATACTATATCTGAGTTTGCTGCATCTGTTTGTAAAGCATCTGTAAGCATTGATGTATACCAAATGCCTTCAGTTAAGATTTCACTTGTTGCATCCTCATTTACTCTTAGTATACCAACTATTTCAACTGTCATTGAATCCGGATTGTTGAACATAGCATCGTAATCTGTGCTTGGTAAATAATTCTCTCCAACTTGATTGTAGTATACATTGTTTGGAATGATTTTATATTCTTTACCTAAGAAATCACTGAATGTATAATCGTCCTCAATTAGTAACCCTAGTTCTTCTAACACTGTAACATTTAATTGATTTTCTGAATCAACTACAAGAACAGCTTGGTTTGCATTTGTTGGATACTCACCTGCAATTATATCATATTGTGACTCAATAAAATCTTGGTTGTCTGGTAATTGTGAATATGTTGATAATCCACCAAATGGACCGCCACCATTGTTTATTTCTTCTTGTACAAGGTTGTACGTACCATTTTCGTTCTCTCTAACCATATTGATCGCAATCGCACTAGAGTATGAAATAGAAGTATAGTATGCAGAATCCATTTCTTCTAAATACTCAATGAACTCTGTACTAAACACGTTACGGTGTGTAATTGTTTCAGCGACAGGGTCATAAGAATATACAATGTCCTCGTCAATAAATTCTGTGTTTTCCTCAAATTGATCTTGCATGTCACTTGGTCCAAACATATCTGTTGCAACTACTTCAGATATTGTTATTGGATATCCTGCTAGTGAATCTGATTCAATATCTCCTACGTACTCTGTCATCCCGTTAGATAACCCAAGTACAAGTGCTACTCCGATGATTCCGATACTACCTGCGATTGCGGTAATAATTGTTCTACCTTTTTTTGTAAATAAATTCTTAAAACTTGTACGAACTGCTTGTCCATATGACATAGCAGTTTTTTTATTATTTAGTGTTCCTGTTGTTTCTACTTCTTTTTGGTTTACACCATTAGAGTCATTAATTACTTCACCGTCTAATAATTTGATTAATCTATCGCTGTATTTCTCAGCAATTTTACTATTGTGAGTAACCATAATTACCAAACGATCTTTTGATATCGTTTTAATTACTTCCATGATTTGCTTACTTGTTTTACTATCTAGTGCACCAGTTGGTTCATCTGCTAATAGTATTTTAGGATTGTTTACAAGTGCTCTAGCGATAGCCACACGTTGCATTTGTCCACCTGATAATTGATTTGGTTTTTTATATAGTTGGTCTTTAAGCCCAACATCTGTTAATACTTTTTCAGCTCTTTCTTTACGTTCCTTAGAACCGATACCTGATAAACTCAATGCCATCTCTACATTATCAATAACTGATAGATGTGATATTAAGTTATAGTTTTGGAATACAAAACCAATCGTTGAGTTTCTATATGCATCCCATTCTTGATCTTTAAATCTTTTTGTTGATTTACCATCAATCAGTAAATCGCCGCTTGTATATCTGTCAAGTCCACCAATGATATTTAACATTGTAGTCTTCCCACAACCTGATGGTCCTAATATAGATACAAATTCATTTTTTCTAAATTTAAGGTCTATACCTTTCAATGCTTGGACAGTTTGATCGCCCACATGATAATCTTTTTTTATGCTTTTTAATTCTAACATTTTTAAATTCCTCCAGTCGCTCTTCTTGAGCTTACACGAGAAGTCTACAATAGTTATTTGAACTGAATGTGAACAAATAAAAAACTTTAAAACTTTTATTTTAGAGCAATAAAAAATGAATCGAAGTTAATAAAAACGTTTTCCATCCTTATTGTATATATATACGGTATAAAAGACTGTACATAACCCTTATATATGTTAGTATTCTACTTGTGACTTTTTGAAAGGTGTTGTTTATATGACAAGAATAATGAATAAGTTTTTTAACAGAAAAAGAGATATCAAAACTGAATTACTAGCAGGGATAACTGTATCACTTGCACTTATACCTGAGGCTATAGCATTCGCATTTGTAGCTGGTGTATCTCCACTTGTAGGATTATACTCAGCATTTATTGTTGGATTACTTTCTTCTATATTCGGTGGAAGACCGGGAATGATCAGTGGTGCAACTGGAGCATTAGCGGTTGTTATGGTAGAGTTGGTTTTTGAACATGGAGTTGAGTATTTATTCGCTGCGGTAGTATTAATGGGATTAATACAAATTACTGTAGGACTATTAAAACTTGGAAAGTTTTCTAGAATCATACCTGAGACTGTTATGTTAGGTTTTGTGAATGGTTTGGCTATTGTGATCTTCTTAGCGCAAATTGGAAACTTCAAAACGAATGATGAATGGATATTTGATGTAAGATTTATTATTACAATCCTTATTGTAATAATTACTATGTTGATTATGCATTATTTACCAAAGTACAAAAAGAGTTTACCAGGAGCACTTATCGCTATTGTTTCAATCAGTTTGTTTGTATTCCTGTTTAATATAGATGTTACAACTGTAGGAGATTTGGCTAGTGTTAAAGGTGGCCTTCCAACATTACATATACCTAATATCCCAATTGAATTTGAGTCTTTACAAATCATATTCCCTTATGCATTTATCTTCGCATCAATAGGTTTGATTGAATCATTAATGACTCTTAGATTAGTAGATGATATTACTGATACAAGAGGTTCAACAGATAAAGAATGTATTGGACAAGGAATTGCCAATACTGTTACAGGACTATTTGGTGGTATGGGTGGTTGTGCTATGATTGGGCAATCTATTATCAACGTAGAAAATGGTGGTAGAACAAGATTGTCTGGTATATCAGCTGCATTGTTCTTATTAGCATTCATCCTATTTGGTTCAATACTAATAGAGCAAATACCAATCGCTGTTTTAACAGGAGTTATGTTTATGGTTGTTATATCTACATTTGAATGGTTAAGCTTTAGAATCATTAAAAAGATACCAAAAAGTGATGCTTTTGTAATCATACTTGTTACTGTAGTAACAGTGTTTGCTGATTTAGCTGTTGCAGTTGGTCTTGGTATCGTTGCGTCTAGTTTGGTGTTCGCATGGAAAAAAGGAAACAATATTCTTATTGAATATGCAGACTCAAAAAATGGTTGTAAAGAATATCATGTTAAAGGTGTATTATTCTTTGGTTCTGTCGCAAACTTCAATGAACGTTTTGATCCAACGAACGATCCTGAAAAAGTAATTATTAACTTTGGACATGCAAGAATATTTGATTATTCCGGAGTTGAAGCATTAAGTCTACTTACAGAAAAATATGAGAAACTTAACAAAAGAGTGTATATTAAAAACATAAATAATGATTGCCGAAATATGGTTTTGAAAGCAGAGAACCTAGGTAAGATATATCTTTACAGTGACTACAACTTTGTAGAGGAAGAATATACAGAATAAAACAAAGCATCCAAATATGGATGCTTTTTATTTACTACTTAATAATTTAGAATAACTGATGCTAATTAAAAACATATGTCTAATCAGTGTACAACGTTTTGTATAAGTAGGTATAGATAGTAATCTACTAGTATACAAATATATAAAGGAGCTGACAAAATGAAACAAAATATAGAAGTGATTCTTGATACTACACCTAATGAAGGTTGCGGTTGTAATTGCGGTTGCGCTGGGTCTACAGTTGTTGAGGATATGAATAAATTAGTAGATAATTTAAAGGAGCACACCTTTAAATCTGAATTAAATGTAGATATACTTCCAATATCTGATTTCGAATCAGAAGCACTAATAAGTAAAATGAATATTTTACTAGGAAACACAAAAGCAAAATTCAGAGTTAATGAAGAAAATATCGAAGAAACTCTTTCTCACATGTTACCTCTAGTTGTTTTAGACGATGAAATACTTACTGCATATGGGGTGCCAACATTAAACGATGTAATTATGGAAGTGGAAAAAAGCATATAAATAAACAAAAGCCAACTACTAAAATAATAGTTGGCTTTTTTTGTGCGTTAACTTTTAAACTCTGTAACCAATCCTTGTACTGATTTTTTTGCATCTCCGAATAACATTCTTGTATTATCACTATAGAACAATGGATTTTCAATTCCAGCATATCCTGGACTCATTGAACGTTTTAAAACAATTGTTGTTCTTGCTTTATCAACATCTATGATTGGCATTCCATAAATTGGAGATGATGCATCGTTTCTTGCAGCTGGGTTTACAACATCATTTGCTCCAATAATTATTGCTAAATCAACTTGTTCGATATTTGGATTGACATCATCCATTTCTCTAAGTTGGTCGTAATCAACATTTGCTTCAGCTAATAATACATTCATATGTCCAGGCATTCTACCTGCAACTGGATGAATTGCGTAATTAACTTCTGCTCCATTCTCTTTTAATATTCCTGCTAATTCTCTAACTACATGTTGTGCTTGTGCTACTGCCATACCGTAACCAGGAACTATAAGGATATTTGAAGCTGCTTCTAAAATATAATAAGCATCTTCTACATTGATTGGATTTGGTTCTCCAAAATCTTTTGAATCTGAAGATGATTTTGACGTTGCTCCAAATCCACTGAATAATACATTCCCTAGTTTTCTATTCATTGCTTTTGTCATTATTTGTGTAAGAATTAATCCACTAGATCCTACTAAGGCTCCGGCTACGATTAATACATTATTAGATACTACAAATCCTGTGATACATGCAGCAACCCCACTGAATGAATTCAGTAATGAGATTACAACTGGCATGTCTCCTCCACCAATCGGAATAACAAATAATACACCATATATTAATGATAATCCTACAATGATATAAATCATCGTAGCAATTGGTAATACTAAATTAAAACTAAAGAATACAATTCCAACAACAATTGCGATGAGGAATAATGCATTCACAAATTGTTGTCCTGTATATAAAACAGGTTTACTTGTTATTTTACCAGCAAGTTTACCGTACGCTATTAACGAACCTGTAAATGTAACTGCTCCAACTAATATAGCTAACGATATTACTAAAAGACTAAATGAGCTTTCTGTCTGCAGCGTTCCTGCAAATACATATTTTTGGAATTCAGCCCAACCTACTAACAATGAAGCTATCCCTCCAAATCCATTGAATAAGGCAACCATTTGTGGCATTGATGTCATAGCAACTCTTTTTGATACAACGATACCTACAAGCGAACCGAGTACCATAGCAACTACTATAAACTCCCAGTTAATGATAGATGCGCTAAGTAATGCAGCAACAATTGCTATTAACATACCAAGTGCAGAAATCATATTACCTTTTCTTGCAGTCTTTTGATTCCCTAACATTTTTAAACCATATATAAATAAGATGGAAGCTAAGATATATAATGCATCAATCATTTCTTAGCACCTTCTTTCTTTTCATCAAACATTTTTAACATTCGATCTGTCACTAAATACCCTCCAACAACATTTACTGTTGCGAAAAATACTGCAAGTGATCCAAAGATAACTCTAAGTAATTGCTCTTCGACTTGAAAACTTCCAAGTAGACTAAGAATTGCACCAACAACTGCAATACCAGAAATGGCATTTGATCCTGACATTAATGGAGTATGAAGTTGTGATGGTACTTTTGAAATAAGTTCAAAACCTAAAAATGAAGCCAAAATAAGTACAAATATTAATAGTCCCATGCTAACCTCCATAAAATTCTTTCAATTTTTTATTAACCAAAACACCATCTTTTGTAACCAAACATCCATTCAGTATTTCGTCATCTCGATAATCAAATGTTTTATTCTCTTTATCAAAGAAATGAGATATTATATTTGTCATATTACTACTAAGCATAATTGATGCATCTTTCGCTACCCTATTTGGTAATGATTTGTCTCCAACTATTTTAATACCGTTTACTTCAATAATTTCATCCAACGAAGTTCCTTCAACATTTCCACCAGTAGATGCAGCTAAGTCAACAATGACAGATCCTGGTTTCATACCTTTTACTACTTCTTTCTTTATTATAATAGGAGCTTTCCTACCGAATAGTTTAGCTGTAGTAATAACTAAATCGCTATCTTGTATTACTTTTGCCATCTCTTTTTGTTGAATTTCCAATTGCTCTTTTGTAAGAGCTTTTGCATATCCATCTTCTGTTTCTCCCATTTCACCTAAATCTATTTCTAGGAATCTTCCACCTAAACTTTCTACTTGTTCTTTTACTACAGGTCTTGTATCAAACGCAGTAACATTTGCTCCAAGTCTTTTCGCAGTTGCGATTGCTTGTAATCCAGCAACACCTGCACCAATAATAAATACTTTGGCTGGTTTAATTGTTCCAGCTGGTGTCATCATCATCGGGAATATTTTATTCATTTGCTCACTACCTACAATTACTGCTACATAACCTGCAAGTGAAGCTTGTGAACTTACAGCGTCCATTTTTTGCGCTAGAGTTGTTCTTGGAATCATCTCTAAACTAATCGCAGATATTTTACCTGTTTCTAAATCTTTCAAGTATTCTTTATCAGTAAATAAATCTAAAAAGCTAATTGATAAAGTGTTTGGTTTTAACTTATCTAGATCTTCTTTGTTCAGTTTTGACACACATAACACTATGTCCGCATTCTTTAATGCGTCTGATCTACTTTTAATTGATGCTCCTGCATCAATGTATTCTTTATCAGAAAAGACCTTTGATATTCCTTTTTCTACGATAACTTCTACACCATCTAATTTGAGTAATTTTTTAACCGAGTCAGGTACCAATGAAACTCTAGAATCAAATGGATCTTTAACCGCTACTATTTTCATGTAAACTCCTCCTATACTCATTTATTAATCATTGTATTTTACTTACATATTCAATTTTACCATATACCCTATAAAAAAAGCACTTTCTTGCTAGCAATGTGATAATCACATTTGAAAGATATTTATTTTATTTATTAACACTCTAGTTATATGTGTATGTAATTCAATGATTAATTTACATCAAAATTTAATGTCTACTATGATATAATGAATTATCTTTATAGGAAGTTATATAGGTGGAATCATGTTAACACTACTAATAATATTAATGAACTTTGCATTTACAGGGTATTCAATATATCTTTTTGATTACGAAAAAGACGGTATCATTAATAATGTGCCTGTCATTATTCTCTGTGTGATATCAAGTTTATTACTAACTGCATTCATAGTATGGAGTTTGATAGAAATACTGTATTTGTTATTACCAAAAGATAAGATTCAAAAATCAATGTTTACTCATAAATTGATAAAGCAAATTGCAAGTGTTCCATTTCATCTTTCTAGAATACGAATAAAAGTAGTTGGGCTTGAACTTTTACCAAAAGATACAGGATTTACAATTTACTCTAATCATAACTCTTGGATAGATCCAACTTTAATTATGAACTCTTTATATAATTATCCTGTCGCAGGATTAGGAAAAGAAGGAGCGTTTACGATTCCGGTTATTGGCAAGTTTGCCCCTAAAATGGGATTTGTAATGATTCATAGAGACGATGCAAGACAGAGTGCCAGAGCCATAAAAACAGTTATTCAACGGGTGCAAGATGGATATTCAATGATTATTTTTCCTGAAGGAACTAGAAATAAAAGAAACGATACTGTTCTAGATTTTAAAGCAGGAGCGTTCAAAGTAGCGTTAAGAAGTGAACGACCAATTGTTCCAATAACGTTAGTAAAACCACCAAAGAAAAAATGGAGATTCATTACTAGAATAAAAGTTGTCATTCATAAACCTGTTGCGTATAACGATTTCAAAAACAAAAAAACTAATGATATCGCAAAGGAAATACAACAAGTAATCAAGAGTGTACTACTATAAATAAAAAGGCCTATTATTAGGCCTTTTTTATGTGATTCAAATCATTCTCCAAAAGGCATCATCAAAGATACCTTTTGCTTCATCGAAACACATTTATAATTTTAGTTATGCTTGATTATATTTTTTTGAATATAATCGTAGTTTTTCTTGAACTTTATCTGTTGCAAAGTATTTTGTAATATCTTCATCACTTAATGTATAACCATCAATAATTAACTGAACACATGATTTCGCTATAATGATTTCTCTTTGATGATCATCTCTAAGCATCTCTTCAAAATCGATTGTACCATTTTCATTAATTCCAATCATCATTGTTTTATAGATACCATTATTCGCACCTAATACATCTTTGATTTTTTTGATTGAATCAATTGCTCCAATCACTTCTTCTACGTCTATTCTTTTATTCATTCGTTTTCTAAATTCTCCTGCATTTAAGATTTGGTCCACAGTTACTTCTAACACATCGCTTAATGACAATAATATAGATGTATCTGGAAGTGTAGTTCCTGTTTCCCATTTGGATACCGCTTGGAAGCTGATGTTTAATTTCTCAGCTAGTTGTTTTTGTGTTAAATGCATTTCGATTCTTTTCGATTTTATGTATTTCCCTATTTCAATGGTGTTCATGAAGCACCTCCTTGTAAACAGTATAGTACTTATTTCACAATTCAACAATAACTAGATAATTGAACTTATTCTAACGTTGGTTGAATTAGTTGAGAGTTCACTTTATATCTTGTTGCATTTTAATATAAAAAAGATGGAGATTACTCTCCATCTAATATAAATACTCTTTTTGCATTTCCGTAAAATACATCTTCTAAATGTTCATCAGGAATCAATTCCATTATGAACTCTATGTAACTCTCAACATCAACTAGTGGCCAGTCTGTACCAAATAAAACCTTCTTATAGTTATCTAAGTATACAAGCCCTCTTCTTATATGAGAGGTAAACTCATCTACTTTAAATCTATCTACTTCAGTTTCATCACCAACTATTAATCCTGATAAATCTACATAAACGTTCTTATTCTTATGTGCGACTTCTGCTGCATCCATAATCCATGGATCACCAAAGTGAGCAATGATAAACTTTATATCAGGATACATAAATGCTAGTTCATCTATTTCCAAAGGATGTGCGTATTTTAGCAATCCTTTTTCACTAAATGTATCACCTGAATGTATTACAACAGGTAAATTATGTTTTCTAGCCAGTTCATATATCGGACGATAAACATCGTCCCATACATGATAATGATAGTATCCAGCATAAATCTTTAACCCAACAGTTTTTGTAGTGATTTGATTCTCAAACTCTTCTATGTTTACATCTTGATTTGGGTTATATCCTAAACATACATACATGTTATCGGGATTTATATCTAAATCCAACATCATTGGATTTGGTGTGTTTCCATCTGGAAATACATCTTTACTTTCAGTCACACCCATACCAATCGCTATCATATCCTTAAACTCTTTATTAAAACCATATAAGGAATAATCGACTTTAGATTTCGTACTAACATCCTTAAATGATTGAATGTTTGAGAAGTGAATATGTGCATCGATTATTTTAGTAGGTCTTTTCTTTACTGCTTTCTTATTCATAGTTACACCTCAAATCTAATATTATCTAAGTCTTGCAACATGTCCTTGTCTAAATTGTTTTTATCAAAGACTATAAAATCTCCTCTAAACTGTTTTTGTTTTCCATCAGGGATTGTTAAGTTACCTTCACTGAATAGAATTGTAAATCCTTTTTGAGATTCAGCTGACATCTCATTTTCAGGATTGTAAATATGCATCATGTATTCTCTGCTACTTTTGAATGTAGCTAGTTTGTCGGCATGAATCATAAACTGTATGTCATCACATTTGAATTGATGATTCTTGTGAATGAATTTGACTTTACTAGGATCATCATCCACCTTCAAAGTGTTGAATCTATGGAATCCTTTACGAATGTAAATCTTACCTGAATCATTAATGATATTACTAAATGTATGAACTACATTTGTACCAGGCAATGTCAATGTATAAGAATCATAGCGTAATCCTTTTAATCCTTCATCTTTTTGAATGAGCAATGACGTTTTAATTCCACTCCATTCATTTCCAAAGTTATCTTTTAGAGATATGAATTTTACTTCTCTTTGTTCTTTTAGTGCTGATATGTCTTGGATGCTTTCACAACGTTGTGTGATTCCACCAACAAAGTCTCCCCACCATACTCTTTCTTTTGGTGTTGGATAATTTGAATCAAGCCATTCTTGATTATTAAATAAAATCGAATAAATAGAATCTGCATAATCGTTTGATGCTTTAAATGATAAGTTCCCATTATTGACTTCTAATACTCCATCTGTTTCTAAAAGAGTAGTTGTTCCTGAGACGTTAAATGTAAGTCTTTTTTCATTGATGATTCTATCTTTCAAATCTAGTTTTATTTTGTGTAGACCTGGAGTAACAACTACTTTTGAATCTACATTCTCTTTGGAATCATCAACAATGATAGATCCTTTAAAATCTGTTTTTTTATTGTTGATTGCTTGTACTTCTATTTTTTTCGTTGAAAATGGATTTCCGTTATTCACATTGAATTCTGTATATCCCATCATTCTTTTTTCTTCTTTGTTTCCTGAAAACTCTCTAATTGCTTTTACGTTTTGGTGAACAAAAGACATATAGAAGTTAGGAGTTGTATGAGACTCATTTGTGTCTAACACAAGGTTCTCTTTACCAAATGATAGTTTCCATCCACTTATTTTGATTCCTAAATCTTTGTCCCATGTAAATCCGTAATTAAGTTTTCTATTGTATAACCAGTTTTCATCAATCAAATCATGGTCCAAAAATGCTAACTCTATCCCGTCAACTCCTGGGATGTTTAATAGCTTTTTATTGTAGGGGATAATATTATCTTTTAGGTTATACCATACTGGAATTGATAGTGCCAATTCTCTTTTGTCACCTAAATTGATCAATTCATACCTCACAGTAGCAAGTCCATATGAATGGTTCACAAGAATCTTTAAAATGACATCTTTAAATGTCTTAGAAGTAAACACCACTTCCATATCGTTATCCGATGTAAATGTGATTGCTGGTCTTATGTTGTTAAATTCTAAACTATAAGGCTTCCCAATTGAAGGAACCATAAATGAGCTTGTAGGTCCAATATCATAATCTTGAATTAATGCTAAGTTATTACTAATAATGTTATATCTAAGTATGTAGTTCCCACTAACGATAAACACTTGATTCTCTAACTCACAAGTAAAAGATTTATTTGCTCCTTTAAATGGCGCAAATACTGTTTTCTTTACTACTTTGGTTACTTCTTTGTCAGAGTATGTTATTTCTGCGTCTTCTTTATAGAACCCATAATCATTTAATTTGTACAATACTGTTAATGATTTTTTTTGTTTTGCCTGTAAAGTAATATTAATATCTTCTTCAAAAACTACAAATCCTTTTGGTAAGGTAATGTTGAATGTTTCTTTTGATGATAGATTATTCTCTATATCTAAATAACATTCATATTCTTTATGTAGGACATGATTATATTCTACTGGTCTTAAGTTTAGTTTGATTGGGTATTTTGGTTCAATACCTACTTTAAAACTAGCGTGTAATCCATTAATGAATACATCTGTTTCTACTACAGGATGTGTTTTACCTTTTTGTTGATCCTTAGTGATTTCTCCAACGTAGAATGATTCAGTTATTATTTTTTCTTGTTTCACGACAATTGTTTTATCAAGATCAAACTTGATGTTTTTATTGTCTTTACCTTTTAATATAATTTCTAGTGGAGTTTTCTTTTTGTTCATAATCTTATATGTAACATTATATTCAGTATCAAACACTAAATCATGATCATTGATAGTCACTTCTATAGAATAATCAGGTGTATCTATGTATCTAATTCCACGACCTGTTTTCTCAAACTCTATTGCTAGTTTTGTTGTTTCGTTTTCAAAATCATATCGATAATACTCAAAATCATTTCTTTTTATTCCATCTTGTTCCATATCGATTATTCTCTTACTATCTTTATACCAGTCTATATTTTTTAGATACTCTTCCAGAGCTTTTGTTTGATATAGATAAGGGATAAAGTTCATCAAGTGAACTGTATCATTCTTTCTTTCCCAGAAGAATCCACATTTCTTATATAAAGGCATCGCCTTTATATTTCCACTCCATGTGTATAAATCAAATCTTGGCCATTTAGTTACAATGGCATCTTCTAATACTTTTAGGATTAATTTCTTTCCTACTTTTTTACCATGATACCCAGGTACCACGTTTAACAAGGGTAAGTATGAAGCTCCCTCATCTTGTTTGTATTCAGACAAACTACAATACCCTACTACTTCGTCATTATCGATAGCTAAGTATAATTTTAAGTTTCCTGAAGTTGATTCTGTGGCAATGATGTCTTCCTTGGTCTGAACGGTATCATCATTCCCCCAACTTTCATTACTTTTATTCCACATCTCCGCTACTTTTTGTGCGTAAGAGTGATTATATTCTACAATTTTCATTTTTCATCTTCCTCATTTCCTCAATTGAGATAGGCTAGATGAATTTACCTACCTGCGCGTTGTTTTTTACATTCATTCTTTCTTTACTTAAATTTTGATAAATCATATTTAATACTCCTTTCATTTATTTCTACACGAGTGTGTTATTGATTTGGTGTAGTTAAGTGATAATTCACTATTTATAGTATATCATATCTATTTGAAATATACATTCCATAATTAAAGGAACTACATTGCATTTTAAAGCAATGTAGCTCCTCTTTTTATTATAGTTTTTTTGGTTGCTTTATTTTGATTTTTTATAGTTTAAGACACTGCTCATTGTACGGTATCGGGTACAACTATTTATGATACGGCTCGTTGTAACGACAGTTAGTTGCAACTTATTATGGAAATTATATCAAATGTAAAAAAGAAACAAGCTATTATAACACTACGCTATAGATTGCTTGTATTTTCTCTTGTTGCAAATAATGTAATTATAATCAAAAATTTTCTGTGGTTAAAGAACAAAATATGCATACTTAGTTCTTGTTTTGTGGTGTTCTCCTGCTCGTTTTAAAGCCCACTGTACTAATACAGGACCTACAAGAGCAAATACCAATACACTTCATAATGACTTACCTCCATATACTAACTTCTTCATATTACAAAATATTATTAAAGGCTTTCAAGAACTATATGTAATACAAATGCAATAAATGGTAATACACTTAAACCTATATGTAGTTTCCTCCAGATGTCATTTTCTTCTTTCTTATGGAATGCTGATGGGATAATTGATATAACAATTAAACCAATACATATTGTTCCAAAGTTGACACTAAAAAACTTCACATTTGAAATAACTCCGTGTACTACAGCTATCAATAAAGCTGCTTTTCCCAAGTACTCATGATAAGTATTTGAAAATTTAGCTAACTTATACATACTTCCTTGCTTTTTACTCTTTCTTATTATCAATCCGAATAACGGAAATAAAATTGAAAGTAAAAAACATATTGTTGCGATTTTCAATAGAATCGCATTTAATATATTCATTCTTTTAATCTCCTAACACTAATTTTAAAATGCCTTCCAAGTTCATGTAAAGCATCTTCTGATCAAAACCGTAATTGTTTGACAAGTACACCATTAACATACCTTGTACAGAGAAAAATATTGTACTATTCATTATCATAATTACTTCTTGATTAATACCTTTTTTCGCACCTAACTCTGTAAACTGATCCATAAACAAACTACCTAGCTCTGAATATGAGCTATGTTCGTAAAAATCAGTTTTCTCTTTCTGATGTTGATAGAAAAATAGAAACCTAAAAAGGTTTGGTTTATTCACAATATAATCAACATACTCCTTAAATGTTTTTTCTATCACTTTAGTACGAGAATGCTTTGTTTTCAAGATAATGTGATCTACTAAATCATCAATAATTTTATTTCTAACTAACCAAAACACGTTATCTAAACTGCTCATATGTTTATATAAAGTAGCTGTTGTATATCCAGTTTTTGAAGCAATATCTCTAGCAGTAGCTTTTTCATATCCGTTTTCTATAATCATTTCTACTGTAGTATCTATAAAAGCATTCTTTGTTCTTTCTTTTTTTATACTATTTACACTTACCATTATTCACACTCCTAAAAAGTATAACGTTGTTATATTTTATAACACGTTGTTATTTTATCATCTCTATGAAGGAGTTGCAAGATTTATTTCAATATAAATTTAGTTCGTTCTTAAATGATCCTATTAACTGACAATTAAAAAAGCCCAAAAGGGCTTTGTTATACTTTTTATATCATAATTGTCAATTATTTATGATACGGCTCGTTGTATCACTTTTAGTTGCAACTTTTTATACCTATAATACCATTTCAACAATATCCATAATGATATTAGTAATCTCCTCAGGAGTTTTATCCATATTATTCATTATCCAATTGTTGGTTATTTGACTGATACCACCATTAACAAACATCACTTGGTATTTATCAATCTCTTTCAACTCGAATAACTCCTCAATAAATACTCTATTATTGTTTTTTAAAAATTCACTCAAAATATCTTGAAGATATTCATTCTGTAAAATTGATTTTATCTTTTTATTCTGATGCATCATTACATTTCGTATATATATCAGACTTCTGAGATCCTTATTAGACATTTTATTGAATTCATCAACAATCGATTTAAATGCAATTGATATATCATACCTAAAGATATTTTCTTTACTATCAAAATGCCTATATAATGTCATTCTAGATACCATTGCCTCTTGAGCGATATCAGACATAGAAACCTCAGTATAGTTTTTTTTCCTTAATAATGAATAAAACCCATCTACTATTAATTTCCTTGATTCATTTATTTGTTTTACTCGCATCTGTTACATCTCCTTATCAATTTGTATAAGTTAACACTGTTAGGTTCAAAAGTGTTGCAATACTAGATGATTGTATTATAGAATACATTCGTAATTGTTACAAGTGTAACACGAAAGGAATGATTTCATGAAGGAAATAATAAACAAAGTTTTTCCAAAAACAATCGACAATAACTATAAGGGATTTAAGATAGCACTATATGTATTCTATATATTAACTGTAGTTACATTATGGCGTAGCCAACATCACCTATTTGCTGCTGATGGTGGAGCACAAAGTATTGCAAGTATACCCTTAGATACATTTACAAATAATGGTGAGATGGCAGTTATAGGAATATTTAGCCTATGGGGACTATCTCAGTTAATTATTGGATTTATTTATCTTGCTACAGCGTTAAGATATAAATCATTAATACCATTTATGTACTTGCTAATGTTCTTTGAGTACTTAATGAGAGGTTTTTATATTGGAAACTTCAAACCTATTCCAACAGTTGATACAGCACTAGGTGCTATTCTAAATATCATTCTTGTGATTGCAGTTCCTATATTATTTATATTATCTGTGGTCCAAACGAATAAGAAGGATAGTGAATAAAATGAAGAAATTAATTATAATAATAGTTTCAATTTTAACTATAATATCTATAGCACTCCTTTACCTATTTGCAGGTAATATGAGTGAGTTCAAAGAGGCAATACCAGCTGTTGAAAGAACACAATATATGGATCATGGAGATGACCT
>NZ_CEXEES010000013.1:0-36246 GCF_982632705.1 Candidatus Izemoplasma sp.
GTATTGCATTCAAATCAAGTTTTGTTATAATACTTATAGTATATGTACGAATTAAATTTATAAACGCTTTCAGAAGGAGCTGAGAATTATGAAAATAGCAATGGGATCAGATCATGGTGGGGTAGGTCACAAGGAAAGAATTAAGAAGTTTTTAGAAGACCAAGGACACATTATTACTGATTATGGTACAAACTCTGGAGACAGCGTAGATTATAATGAGTATGCAATAAAAGTAGCTACAGCAGTAAGCAAACATGAAGTAGACAAAGGGATACTTGTATGTGGTACTGGAGTGGGTATGAGTATTATGGCAAATAAAGTTGAAGGTGTTAGAGCTGCACTTGTACACGATTTATTTACAGCAGAAGCAACTAGATTACACAATGACTCAAATGTATTAGCAATGGGTGGACGTGTGATTGATGAAGAACAAGCTGTGAAAATAAGTGACATTTGGGTTAACACACCTTTTTCAAATGAAGAAAGACATCAACGTAGAATCAACAAAATTAACAAGTATAAAGGAGAATGATTATGGGTAAAGTAGTAATATTAGATCATCCGCTTATTGATCATAAAATGGCAATAATTCGCGATGTGAAAACTGACACTAAAAAGTTTAGAGAGAATGTCAATGAAATTGGAGGACTTGTAACTTACGAGATTACTAGAGATTTAGAAACAAAAGAAATACAAGTTCAAACACCTATTACAACAACAACATGTAAAGTACTTAAAAAAGACGTTGTAGTAGTACCAATTCTAAGAGCTGGTCTTGGTATGGTTGACGGAATCCAAATGATTATTCCAACTGTCAAAATTGGACATATTGGAATGTATCGTGATGAAGAAACATTAGAACCTCATGAGTACTATGCAAAGTTCCCTGAAGAAATTAAAACAGGAACTGTATTAGTTGTAGACCCTATGTTAGCAACTGGTGGTAGTGCATGTATGGCGATTGACGCTGTAAAGAAAAGAGGAGCTGTTGATATTCGTTTCGTTGGATTAGTAGGATGCCCAGAAGGTGTAGCAATGATTCAAAAAGAACATCCAGACATCGATATTTATTTAGCGGCAATGGATGAGAAATTGAATGAAGTTGGATACATTGTTCCAGGATTAGGTGACTGTGGAGATCGTTTGTTCGGTACGAAATAATGAAAAGTAGTCAGAAAAAAGCACTTAAGATTTACAGTGTTGTCAGTAGTTTCATTTTTGAGATACTGGTTACTGTAGGACTTGGATTTGCGATAGGATACTTTTTAGATTTATGGTTACACACTGTATTTCTATTTAAAATTATCTTCATCGTAATTGGTGTTTTTGCTGGTATTCGAAATTTAATCGTTCGAGTGAACAAAGTGGAGGAAACAGACGATGACAAACTATAATGCATTTACAAAAACTTTTCCTTTAACAGTTATCTTTACAGCTGTTGTTACATTAACTCTTGTCATTTTCAAGCAATCAGAACTAGGTATTTCGTTCTTACTTGGAAGTGTTACCAGTTTATGGGCAATGAGCATGCTTTATAAGTCTAGTGCAAAAATAATGAAAGAAGATCAAAAGCAAGCGAAGAAAAAAGCAATAATTAACTATGCACTTCGTTTTGCCGTATACGCGATTGTTTTGGTTTTAGCGTATATGAGACCTGATTTTAATTTCTATGCAGTAGCGGCCGGATTATTCTCGTTTAAATTAATGTTATATCTTAGTATATTCTTGGACAGAAAGGGTGAAATGAATGAGTAATATACTCAATTTTGGACCAACAAGTATGGGATACGATGGATTGAACTGGATCTATTTTACAAATGGTATGAAATCATCACTGATCATTACTGGATTTATTATGATCATGACAGTGATTATTGGATTACGTGTTAAAAAGATGCAGACAACTCAGATTCCCACAGGAATTACGTTAGTTTCAATTATCTTTGTTGAAAGTATAAACAATATGATGCATGACTTCTTTAAGAAGCATTGGCGTAAGTTTACACCTTTAATGATGACAGTGTTCTTATATTTGTTATTCGCAAATATGGCATCACTAGTTGGATTAACAACACCATTATCAAACATAAATGTAGCACTAGGATTTAGTGCACTTGCATTTGGTTCTATCCAAGTAGCGGCAATGTTTATTAAAAACCCTTTTAAACACGCTAAGGGAATGTTAGAACCACACCCGGCGTTCTTACCGATTAATCTAATCGGAGAGATTTCAACGCCATTTGCGATGGGACTTCGTTTATTTGGAAACATGTTAAGTGGATCAATTATCGGAATCATCGTATATGGATTAACAAGTTGGTTAGGAGTAGTATTTGGAGCCTTCTTATTACATCCAATATTTGACATATTCTTTGGAGCGATTCAAGCATATGTATTCTTCATGTTATTCTCAATATTTATGAGTATGGCAGTAGAAGATTAATTAAGGAAAAAACTATAATACAAAAATTAGGAGGAAATAGAACATGGGTAATTTATTATTTTTAGCAGCAGAGTATAACGAATTTTTCGTACAAGGTTTAGCAATGGTTGGTGCAGGTATCGCTGTACTTACAGGAATCGGGCCTGGTATTGGGCAAGGTTACGCAGCAGGTAAAGCAGTTGAAGCATTGGGTAGACAACCTGAAGCAGAAGGTAGCATTAGAACATTAATGATTACTGGACAAGCTATCGCAGAGACTACTGGTTTATACGGTTTAATCGTAGCAATCATCTTAATCTTCGCATAATCCAATAACAAGAAGGAGGCAATTTTATGGACAAAGTTGCAGAGTCAATATCTAGTTTCATAGAAAATGCTATTAGTGTTAATCCAATTGAGATGTTAATTCAAGTATTAGCAACTCTACTATTATTTCTTGTTGTTAGATATTTCTTTTGGGAAAATATCACTGGATATTTAAGCAATAGAAAAGACTTAATGAATTCTGAAATAGAAGAAGCACAGAACAGTAACTTAGAAGCACAACAACTGAAAGAAGTTGCAGAAATTGAACTTCAAGATGTTCGTAACAGCGCAAAAACAATTATTGATGAAGCGAGAGATCGTGGAGAACAAGAACGTACTAAAATTGTAGGTGTTGCAAAAGTTGAAGCGACAAAAGTTATGACAAACGCAAAAAAAGAAATTGATAGTGAGATTGAAAAAGCAAAAAGTAGCATAAACGATGAAATCGTAAGTGTTGCTACATTGATGGCAGAAAAGATAATTAAGAAAGAAATAGACGCAGAAAAACATAAGGACTTAATCAACGAAGTCACTAAAGGGGTAGCCAATTAATGGGATACCTTGCGTTTCAATATAGTGAAGCGTTATTTAGTCTAGCAATCGAAGAAAAACAAATTGATTCTTTATTGAATGATTTTGTAGCATTCAACGATAGTTTAGATGATGAAATCTATAAATTTCTTAATCATCCAAAAATCACTAAAAAAGATAAAAAAGAAGTTGTTGGAAATGCAATTTCTAATTCATTACTAAAAAACTTTATTTACGTATTGATTGATAATTCAAGAATAGATTTATTAGATGATACATTGGTTGAATATAAAAAGCTATATGACAATCAAAACAAAGTTTTAAAAGTTACCGTTTATTCAAGCAAAGTATTGTCGGATAAACAAAAACAGAATTTAATTGATAGTTTAGAAACAAAAAATAGTCGAAAAGTAGAATTAAACAATGTTGTAGATACCACAATTGTTGGTGGGCTTAGAATTGAGTATGAGGGTATGATACTTGATGACACTATTAATAATTATTTACATAGTTTAAAGTCGAACTTATCGAAGTAGCGAGGTGAAAGAGTGAGTAAGATTAATCCTGTAGAAATCAGTTCTTTAATCAAAGAACAGATTAAGAAATACGAAAAAGAAATCAAAACAGAAAACGTCGGTACGGTAATTAGTGTCGGTGATGGGATTGCCTTAGTTCATGGACTTGATAACGCGATGAGTGGAGAGTTACTTATCTTCCCTGGAGATATTTATGGGCAAGTACTTAACTTAGAAACAGATCATGTTGGAGCAATTTTATTAGATGAATCAACTTCTGTTAAAGAGGGAGATATCGTTAAAACAACTGGACGTATATTAGAAGTTCCTGTAGGGGACGAACTAATTGGACGTGTTGTTAATGCATTAGGTCAAGCAATTGATGGAATGGGTAAAATTGAAACAAAACAAACAAGACCAATTGAACGTAAAGCAACAGGTGTTATGAGCCGTAAATCAGTAAACCAACCACTTCAAACTGGGATCAAAGTATTAGATGCTTTGGTACCAATAGGACGTGGGCAAAGAGAGCTTATTATCGGGGATAGACAAACTGGTAAAACAGCAATCACAATTGATACAATCATCAACCAAAAAGGGAAAGATGTTATTTGTATCTATGTAGCAATTGGGCAAAAAGAAAGTACAGTAGCAAACGTGTATGAAACATTAAAACAACACGGAGCTATGGATTATAGTATTATCGTAAGTGCATCAGCAAGTGAACCTTCACCGTTATTATATTTAGCACCTTATGCTGGAGTAACAATGGGAGAGGAATTCATGTTCGCTGGGAGAGATGTATTAATCATTTATGATGATTTAACAAAACATGCGATTGCATATCGTGAGTTAAGTTTATTATTACGTCGTCCACCGGGTCGTGAAGCATACCCTGGTGATGTATTCTATTTACACTCAAGATTACTTGAGAGAGCTGCGAAATTAAATGATGATTTAGGTGGAGGTAGTATTACTGCTTTACCAATCATTGAAACACAAGCTGGAGATATATCTGCATATATCCCAACAAACGTAATCAGTATTACAGATGGACAAATCTTCTTACAAAGTGATTTATTCCATAGTGGTGTACGTCCTGCGATCAACGCTGGATTATCTGTATCACGTGTTGGTGGTTCTGCACAAATCAAGGCAATCAAAAAAGTATCTGGGACATTACGTCTAGACTTAGCAGCATACCGTGAATTAGAAGCATTTACACAGTTTGGTAGTGACTTAGATGACGCTACAAAAGCACGTCTAGAACGTGGAAAAAGAACTGTTGAGATATTAAAACAAGGTTTACATGCAACAATGGATGTTGAGAAACAAGTAATTAGTATTTTCAGTTTAACAAATGGTCATTTAGACAACGTTAAACTACAAGACATATTAAGATTTGAACGTGATCTTCATGACTTCTTTGTTAATGATGATTTAGGAAGTAAACTTCTTAAAGAAATCACAGATACAAAAGGATTACCAAACATAGAACAAATGAATGATTGTATTGCTAGATTCAAAAAAGTATTTGTATAGGGTGGTGTTAAAATGGCTTCGATGAGAGAAATTAAATCACGTATCACAGCGACAAAGAAGACATCACAAATCACAAAAGCTATGCACATGGTTTCTGCTTCAAAACTAAAAAAAGCAGAACGTTCAATCAAAGGATTCCGTCCTTTAATGTTTCAACTTAGAAATATGATTGATAACCTTCTAGACACAGATGATTTAAGTCATCCAATGTTAGTTGAAAGAGAAATCAAGCAAAGGTGCTATATATTAGTTTCAAGTGATCGTGGATTAGCTGGGCCATATAACTCAAGTGTATTTAAAGCGTTTAAAGCATACGTAGAAAAACATCATGGAGATAACGATAACTTCACAGTAGCTACAATTGGGCATAAAGCTCATTCATACGCAAAACGTAACAAATACAATTTACTGAATAAAGAACCAATTAATATTCGCGATGACATTCAATTCATTGATTTTAAAGAAGTAACGGAATCGTTTATCAAAGATTACTTACACGATAAAATTGATAAAATTGTAGTATTTTATAATCACTTTATAAATACAATTTCACAACAAGTGGAACATTTCCAACTTCTTCCAATCGCCAACGGATACAGTTCTGTTACTGAAAAGGAAAAAGAAGAAGGAATGAGACTAATTTATAACTATGAACCTAGTCCACAAGCAATCATAAATCACTTATTACCAATGTATGTTGAAAATACTTTATACGGAATAATCTTAGATGCAAAAGCAAGTGAGCATGCATCAAGAATGACAGCTATGAAGAGTGCAACCGATAACGCAGAAGACTTAATTCAAACATTGCAATTACATTATAATAGAGCAAGACAAGCTGCAATTACAGTTGAATTAACTGACATCATCGGTGGTGCGAACGCAGTTAGCTAGAGGAGGAAAATTAATGAATGGTAAAATAGTTCAGGTTATGGGACCAGTTATCGATGTTAGTTTTGATGGTGAATTACCAGAGATAAACTTTGCATTAGTAGTTGACGTTCCAGCTGATAAAAATAATGGTGTACCTATTAATTTAACTTTAGAAGTTTCTCTACATTTAGGAAATAACGTCGTAAGAACAATCGCGATGGATTCAACTGATGGTGTACAAAGAGGAATGGAAGTTAAAAATACAGGTGCTCCAATAAGTGTACCTGTTGGAGAAGCTACTCTTGGTAGAATCTTTAATGTATTAGGAGACGAAATTGATGGGAAAGAAAAAGTTCCAGCTGGAACAAAATTCAGTCCTATCCATAGACCTGCTCCAAAACTTGATGAATTATCAAGTGAAATAGAAATTCTTGAAACAGGAATCAAAGTAGTAGACTTATTAGCTCCTTATATTAAAGGGGGAAAAATTGGATTATTCGGTGGTGCCGGTGTTGGTAAAACTGTATTAATTCAGGAATTGATTAATAATATCGCACAAGAACATGGTGGAATCTCAGTATTCGCTGGTGTTGGAGAGCGTACACGTGAAGGAAATGACTTATATCACGAAATGACTGAATCTGGAGTAATCAAGAAAACAGCCATGGTATTCGGACAGATGAATGAACCACCAGGTGCTCGTATGAGAGTTGGATTAACTGGTTTAACAATGGCTGAGTATTTCCGTGATCAAGAAAAACAAGATGTTTTATTCTTCATCGATAATATCTTTAGATTCACACAAGCAGGTAGTGAAGTTTCTGCGTTACTTGGTCGTATGCCAAGTGCCGTTGGTTACCAACCTACATTAGCAACTGAAATGGGTAAATTACAAGAGAGAATCACTTCTACTAAAGAAGGTTCAATTACATCAATTCAAGCAGTATACGTACCGGCCGATGATTATACGGATCCGGCACCTGCGACAACATTTACACATTTAGATGCAACTACAAACTTGTCACGTAAAATATCAGAAGAAGGAATCTACCCTGCAGTAGATCCACTTGCTTCAACATCTCGTGCATTAGCGCCTGAAATCGTTGGGCAAGAACATTACGATATCGCTCGTGAAGTTCAAAGAACAATTCAAAGATACAATGAATTACTTGATATCATCGCAATCTTAGGTATGGATGAATTAAGTGAAGATGATAAACAAGTAGTACATAGAGCAAGACGTATTCGTTTATTCTTATCACAAAACTTCCATGTTGCAGAACAGTTTACTGGACAAAAAGGTACATACGTTCCAGTAGAAAAAACAATCAAAGGATTCAAAGAAATCTTAGAAGGAAAATACGACCATTTACCAGAAGAAGCATTTAGACTTGTAGGTAGTATTGATGACGTTCTTAAAAAAGCTGAATCAATGAACTAAGGGGGAACTATATGAATATATCTGTAGTAACACCTCAAGGAGAATTATATAAAGAAGAAATAGATTATGTAGTCGTTACATCTAAAATGAATGGTGAATTCGCTATTATGCAAGGACATATTCCAATAATCAGTACTATAGATACTGGATATGTAAAAATGATAAAAGACGAAAAAGAAGTATTTGTAGTTATCATTAATGGAGTTGTAGAACATCAGAGCAATCAAATTAATGTAATAGCCCAAGAAGCTCACGTCGGAATATCAAAAGATAGTGCAATGGATCATTTAAACAAGGTTCGTGAAGAAAGACTTGCTGAGAACAAACGTAAAAACGTTGATTTCGCAAAAGCAGAACGTGAACTAAAAAAGAATGTAAAAGACGCAAAAGCAGGAAGTATTTAATCAAAAAGACAGCATATGCTGTCTTTTTTATTTATAAAATGATTGATTAATACTTCGGTTATTTGTAAAAATGAGAATGTAGTGTTATAATTAAAAGTACCAATAAAATCAAAGGTAAACTATATGCGAATATGGGGCACAAAGGTACAGAACTCAAGAAGTTTGCTGTACTTACATAATTTATTCGGTATAGGACTGATTACAAAACTATACACTTTATTAGTGTGTAGTTTTTTTATTACTAAGGGAGAGGTGATATTTATGGGGCGTAAATATTACAAGTTTCTTATATTTGTTTTGATTGCAATAGGATTATTACTAGTTATGGATTATTACAATTTTGAACTATTCCACTTCACAATAGAAATATTTACAATGTTTATTGGAGTAATGATGTTCATCATAGCTGTAAATAGTAGAGAGTATTCTGAAAAGGCTTTGTTACTGCCATTAGGTGTAGCATACCTTTATATTGGATTACTTGATTTTATGCATGCATTGTCATTTGAGGGGATGGGAATCATCAAAACGAGCACAAATATAAGTAGCCAGTATTGGATCGCTGCAAGATTTATGGAGAGTTTAGGGCTACTTGTAGTCTTGTTTACTTTCATGAAAAAGATTAAGTTAAAGTATTGTTATTCACATGTATTCGGTTTGTTTTATGTAGCAATAGTATATTATTTAATTAACTCTGAAAGATTACCTGCATTTTATATACCTGGTGTAGGGCAAACTAATTTGAAATTGATATTGGCAACTTTTGTTATTGTTTTCTTGTTGATTTCAATAGTTTTGACACAAGGTATAGAAATGAAGAGTGATAACAAGAAACTGCTTATATTGATTTTACTTCTAAAGATTGCATCCGAAGTAATGTTTACACAGTATACTGGTTTGCACGAGAGTTTCGTCACAATAGGACATATATTGAAATTTGTTTCATTTGCAGGACTTTACATACTATTTATTAGTGAGATTGTAAATAATCCATACTCGAAACTATTTAGTGTCTTTCAAACAAGAGAAGAAGAGTTAACTATTTTAGCTGAAAGAGACTCACTAACTGGCATCTATAATCACTCAACAACATTTATTAAAATTGATAAGATGTTGGCTAATATTGATGGGGATCAAGATATCGCAATTATATTGATCGATATCGATGATTTTAAACTTGTGAATGACACATATGGGCATCAAAAAGGTGATGAAGTGTTAGTTGAATTCTCTCAGATGTTATTGACTTGCGATATTCAAGGAAAAATCGTGGGTCGTTATGGTGGAGATGAGTTTGTTATAGCATGTCCTACATTAACGAGACAAAACATTGATGAAAGATTTGCGATTATTGAATCTAGGTTATTGAAATTGAATAAAAAGATTGGTATTGAATTTACGTTTAGTGCAGGAGTTGCATTCTATAATAAAGGAGATACAACCAAGGATCTTATTTATAAGTCGGATATCAAGATGTATGAGGCAAAAAGAAAAGGTAAGAATTGTCACGTCATTTGGTAAAATAATATAAAATGAGCATAAAATTGCTCATTTTTTATTTACTTAAAAATAAATTTATTTTTTTATAATGGCTTTAACAGTCCACGAAAACCTTTGTATGAATGTTGATTCATTTGACATTCAAAGTATTATATATTATGATTTCTTAATATATATGGAGGTGGTTTTTACTGAATTTTCAAATAAAATATTTTAACGAAATTGATTCGACAAACGATTATTTGAAAAAGAACTATTTGACTCAAAATCACCTAGATGTTGTGATATCAAAATCACAATCAAAAGGGCGAGGTAGAAGTGACCATGTATGGGAAAGTCCAAATGGTAACCTATACTTCAGTTACATTTTGAAGAAGGATATTTTCATCGATAATTTGTTTGTGGAAATCTCTAAGATTTCAGTCGCAATTATCAAAACATTAATGAAATATGGAATTACTGCTTCAATTAAATATCCCAATGATATTTTGGTTGGAACTAAAAAAATTGCAGGTATCTTGATGGAAACACAAGGTGCAATTGATTTAGATTATATTGTAGTCGGGATTGGAATAAATATTAATCAATCGAACTTCAATAGTCTTCATAAATTTGCCACATCAACCTATCTGGAAAATGGTATTGAATTAGATCCAAATAATGTTGCATTAAATATTATGAATGAGTATGTTAAGCCACATACATTCAATGAGTATTTGAAGCACTCAATAATATTGAATAAGAGAATCAAATTTAACAATCAAATTTTTGTTGTTAGAGAGATTTTAGAGGATGGAAGGTTATTCCTTGTCGGGAATGAAAAACTCTATGTAAGTCCAAATGAAATCAGTTTAAAGGAGATTTACGAATGAAGTTAACAACAAGAGAAATGGTATTGGTTGCAATCATCCCAGCTTTGATGGCTGCGACAGCAACTGTGAGTATACCATTAGGTGCATTACCAGCGATCACATTACAAACAATGTTTGTGTTTATAGCTGGATTATTGCTTAGAAAAGATTTAGCGTTTCTAAGTATGGTAGTTTATATCATTTTAGGAGTAATTGGTTTACCTGTATTTGCGGGTGGTACTGGAGGAGCAGGAATTATCCTTGGACCAACGGGTGGATTTATTATTGCATTCCCAATTGCCGCATATTTAACTTCAGTGTTTAAACATGTAATTATTCTAAATAACGAGTATATTAGTTTGTTTGGATTGATGTTCATCATCAACCTTATTATATATATGATTGGTGGCTCATATTTCATGTATTCACTAGATTGGAATTTACTAAGTACTGTTGCGCTTTTCGGGACTTATATACCAGGTGATATATTGAAAATAATTGCTGCAATATATGTATATGTGAACATACGTTCACACGTAACATATGAGCACTCGTAAATATGATGGAACCAAAGGTTCTTTGAACCTCAAAATAAATTGACAAGACATAAAATATACAGTAAAATTACGTATATTTTTAAGTAAAAAATAGGAGGAAACAAATTATGGTATTTGATAAAGTAAAAGAGATTATTGTTGAAGAATTAGGTGTTGAAGCAGAAGAAGTAAAATTAGAATCTACATTAAATGATGATTTAGGTGCTGATTCACTAGACGCTGTTGAGTTAATCATGGCATTAGAAGATGAATTTGAAATTAAGATTTCAGATGAAGCTGCACAAGCATTTGAAAATGTGAAGCAAATCGTTGAATTTATCGAAAGCGTGAAGTAAAGATTTTCGTCTGAAAATCTTTACTTATTTTTTCATTAAAAAAACATTTGAACATCAAAGTATTCGGGAGGAAAACAATGGATTTAAGACAAATAAAAAACCTTATGAAAGAATTTGAAGATTCTAAGATTCATAAGTTAGAGATAAATGATAAAGACTTTTCTATTAAATTAGAAAAAGAAGATGTAAAAACAGTTTCGGTGGCACAACCAGTATTACAAAGTGCTCCAGTTCAAAACGCACCTGTTTTGGAAACTGTATCTGAAGAGGCAATTGCTTCTGATTATACTGAAGTAAAAGCACCACTAGTAGGAACATTCTATCAATCACCATCACCAGACAGTGACGCATTTGTCCATGTTGGCTCAAAAGTATCTAAAGGAGATACATTGTTTATAGTTGAAGCAATGAAAGTAATGAATGAGATTACTTCTTCTGTAAGTGGTATTGTTAGATCAATCAATGTAACTGATGGTACTATGGTTGAATTTGGTCAAGTGGTTATGGAGATAGAAGAGTAGTGTTCCATAAAGTACTAATAGCCAATAGAGGTGAAATTGCAGTAAGGATTATTCGCGCTTGTAAGCAACTGGGAATTGAAACAGTTGCAATATATAGCGAAGCAGATAGAGATAGTTTACATGTTCAAATCGCAGACGAGAGTGTTTGTGTTGGAGGAGTTAGAAGTAACGAATCTTATTTAAACATGGAAAATATCATAACAGCTGCTGTGAATAAAGGAGCTGAAGCAATTCATCCTGGATTTGGATTCTTAAGTGAGAATAGTTCATTTAGTGATTTATGTGCTGAGTGTGGGATTACATTTATTGGACCAAGTGGTGAAGTAATAGATAAAATGGGTAATAAAGCCCGTGCTAGAGAAATAATGATAGAAGCAAATGTTCCTGTAGTACCTGGTAGTGATGGTGCTGTAGATAGTTTAGATGATGCAAGAGAAAAAGCTGTTGGAATAGGATTCCCTATTTTAATAAAAGCTAGTGCAGGTGGAGGAGGACGCGGTATGCGTGTTGCTTCTGATTTAAGTGAGTTTGATGTTGCTTATGAAACTGCAAGAAGTGAAGCATTAAATGGATTTGGAGACGACACTATGTATTTAGAGAAGTTCGTTTTAAATCCTAAACATATCGAATTCCAAATCTTAGCAGATAAATATGGAAATGTCGTTCATTTAGGTGAGCGTGATTGTAGTATTCAAAGACGTAACCAAAAGGTTATTGAAGAAGCTCCGAGTTTAATCAGTGATGATTTAAGATCTCGTATGGGTGAAGCAGCAATAAAAGCTGCAAAAACAGTAAATTATGAGAATGCTGGAACATTAGAATTTTTAGTAAGTGATGGTGAGTTTTACTTCATTGAAATGAATACTCGTATTCAAGTAGAACACCCAATTACTGAAATGGTTACTGGTGTAGATATTATTAAAGAACAAATCAAAATAGCAGCTGGAGAGAAACTAAGTTTTACTCAAGATGATGTTGTGCTAAAAGGACATGCAATTGAGTGTCGTATTAACGCTGAAGACCCTAAGTTTGATTTTAGACCAAGTCCAGGAACAATAGAATTACTACATGTTCCAAGCGGACATGGAGTTCGTTTTGATAGTTTTATTTATGCTGGATACAGTATTCCACCATATTACGATTCAATGATGGGTAAAATCATTGTTCATGGTGAAAATAGAGAAGACGCAATTAAGAAAATGAAAGCTACGTTAGACGAGTTACTAATTACAGGTGTTAAAACCAACCAAGACTTTTGTAATATGATATTAAATAATTTAGATTACGTTAAAGGAAACTTCGATACTGGATATATTGCTAAAAAGATAGATCAGTTGTTGGAGTATGATGAGTTTGAATAATTTAACACAAGCATTACAACAACGTAAAACACAAAAGCAAAAGTCAAATGTAGTAAGAAAACGTAACTATACAAATAGAAATATCGATGTACCTAAGGGACTTTATGAGAAATGTCCTTGTTGTAAAGAAACAGTGAACATGAAACAAACACTAGAAAATAAATTTGTTTGTAAACATTGTGGTGAGCATTTTAAAATGCGTGCTATCGATAGAATAGATTTAACTGTAGATCCTGGAACTTTTGTTGAAAAAGGTCTTGGGTATATAACTTTAAATCCTTTATTCAATGAGGGATACGAAGAAAAAATTAAAAGCTACAAAGAAAAAACAAACATTGATGAAGCATATATCTACGGATATGGTGAATTGAATGGTAACCCATGTGTTATTGGTGTTATGGATAGTTACTTCTTGATGGGAAGTATGGGTAGTGTTGTTGGTGAAAAAGTAACAAGAAGTTTTGAGTATGCAATATACAAAAAACTACCAATAATTATCTTTACTGCATCAGGTGGAGCTAGAATGCAAGAAGGGATCTTTAGCTTAATGCAAATGGCAAAAACAAGTGCTGCTGTACTAAGACATAGTGATCTTGGATTGTTATACATTAGTGTATTAACACATCCAACAACTGGTGGAGTAACTGCATCATTTGCTACACTTGGAGATATTATATTCGCAGAACCAAATGCATTAATAGGATTTGCCGGTCCTCGTGTTATTGAACAAACAATCAATCAAAAATTACCTGAAGGATTCCAAAGAGCGGAGTTCTTAGAAGAAAAAGGATTTGTAGACGGAGTAATACCTAGAGTTGACTTGAAGAATACTCTAAGTAGAGTCCTAAGAATTCATAGGAGATATAACTAATGGATATTTTACAAAAAGAGCGTAAGCTTCAAGAACTTCAAAGTAAAATTGAAGAATTAGATAATGTCGAATTAATAGGAAAGATTAAAGAAGAGATTGAGAGTTACAAAAACGAGGCAATGAGTAATTTAACAGCATGGGACAGAGTATTATTGGCACGTCACCAAGCTAGACCTACGGCTTTAGAATACATAAATTATATGTTTGATGAGTTCATCGAATTACATGGTGATCGTCTATATAGAGATGACAAAAGTATTGTTGGTGGAATCGGAACGATTAATGGAATTAATGTAACGATTATCGCACAACAAAAAGGTAAAACACTAGAAGAAAACTTAGAAAGAAACTTCGCAATGCCTCATCCTGAGGGATACAGAAAAGCATTACGATTAATGAAACAAGCAGAAAAGTTTAGAAGACCAATCATTACCCTTATAGATACACCAGGTGCCTATCCAGGACTTGGAGCTGAAGAGCGTGGACAAGGGGAAGCGATTGCGAAAAACTTAATGAAAATGGCTAGTTTTACTGTACCAGTTATCGCCATCGTTATTGGTGAAGGTGGAAGCGGTGGAGCACTGGCACTAGGTGTTGCAAATAAAGTAATGATGCTTGAAAATAGTATCTACTCAATATTGAGTCCAGAAGGATACGCAACTATCTTGTGGAAAGACGCTACACTAGCTAGCAAAGCTGCTGGAGTAATGAAGTTAACAAGTTTTGACTTAGAAGATTATGGAATTATTGATAGAGTGATTAAAGAACCACTTGGTGGAGCACACTTCAATAAAGAAGAAACTTTTAGGAATACTAAGAAAGCGATTTTAGAAGAATTAACAGAATTAGTAAAATTACAACCATTCGAACTTAGAGAAGCTCGAATTGACAAGTATAGAAACTTTGGATTCTTCCAAAGGTTTAACTATGACAATCTAGGAGGTGTGAAGCGATGATTTACACAGAGATAAAGGGTACTGGTAGTTATGTACCAAGAAAAGTGTTAACGAATGACGACTTATCAAAAATAGTAGATACAAACGATGAGTGGATAGTGTCAAGAACAGGAATCAAAGAGCGTCACATTGTGACAGATGAATTAACAGTTGATTTAGCAGAACATGCTGCAAGAAGAGCGATGGAAGACGCGAAAGTAGATCCAAAAGACATAGACTTAGTAATCGTAGCAACAGTTACACCTGACAATGCATTTCCAGGTGTTGGACAATTACTACAAAAACGTTTAGGACTTAACGAAGTAATGTGTTTTGACGTAAATGCTGCATGTAGTGGATTTATGTATGCACTAAACATTGCTGACAAAATGATTAAATCAGGAGCTTATAAAACAGCGATAGTTGTTGGAGCAGAAACATTAACAAGATTAACAGATTGGAGCGACCGTAATACTTGTGTGTTATTTGGTGATGCTGCAGGTGCAATGGTTATTGGAACTAGTGAAACAAATAAAATCAAAGATGTTATTTGTGGATCAAAATCTGATGATGAAGGTATGTTAATTTGTAATGGTGTGGATATTAAAGATCCTTATGTAAATGCAGTAAGTCAACAAGATCACATTCATATGAATGGGCGAGAAGTCTTTAAATTTGCGACAAGAATTATGCCTCAAACAATTAAAGATTTAACAGAAAGAAACAATATAGGATTAGATGATTTAAATTACATAGTTGCACATCAAGCAAACGAAAGAATAATTGATAAAGCTGCTAGAGATTTGAAATTCCCTATGGATAAAATGTTCTTGAATATTCAGAAGTATGGAAATACAAGTGCAGCAAGTGTACCACTTGCAATCGATGAAGCAATCAAAGAGAAGAAACTTAATAAAGGTGACTTATTTGCGACTGTTGCATTCGGTGGAGGTTTCACTTGGGGTGGAGCATTAATTGAATTGTAGGAGGATAATATGAAGACATTACAAGAATTGTTAGGGGTAGAATACCCGATAATTCAAGGTGGAATGGCTAATATTGCAACACACAAACTTGCAGCTGCTGTAAGTGAAGCTGGTGGTCTTGGACTAATTGGCGCAGGTGGTTGGGATGTTGACAAAGTACGCTTTGAAATAAGAGAAGCAAGAAAAGTAACTGATAAAGTAGTTGGGGTAAACATTATGTTAATGAGCCCACACGCAGCTGCAATCAGTGATATGGTTATAGAAGAAGGTATAAAAGTTATTACAACTGGAGCAGGTAATCCAGGAATCTACATGGAGAAATGGAAAGCTGCTGGAATAATTGTAATCCCTGTTGTTCCAAGTGTTGCATTAGCAAAACGTATGGAACGTTCAGGTGCAGATGCACTTGTAGTAGAAGGTACTGAAGCAGGAGGACATATTGGTGAGTTAACAACATTCACGTTGTTACCACAAGTTAGAGACGCTGTAGATTTACCAATAATTGCTGCGGGTGGAGTTGCTGATTATAGAGGATTAGATGCTGCATTTTGCTTAGGAGCACAAGGTGTTCAAATTGGAACAGTGTTACTTGCAAGTGAAGAATGTCCAATCCATATCAATTACAAAAACTCTGTTGTAAAAGCAAAAGATACATCGACAGTTGTTACTGGTAGAGGAACAGGAGCTCCAGTAAGAGTTCTTAAAAATAAGATGTCTAGAAGATATCTTGAATTAACAAAAGAAGGAAACATTGATCTTCATGAACTTGAGAAATTGACTTTAGGTAGTTTACGTAAAGCTGTTCTTGAAGGCGACATGGATGGCGGAAGCATTATGGCCGGACAATCTGCTGGGTTAGTAAAATCAGTTAGACCTGTAAAAGAAATTTTAGATGATATGTATGTAAAATCTAAAGTGTATAGGGGGATACTGGCATAATGAAAAAAGTATTTATGTTTTCAGGACAAGGTGCTCAATACGTTGGAATGGGTAAAGAGTTTTTTGATCATTCAGAAAACGCAAAAAACATATTCCTTAAAGCGGATGATATCCTTGGATACAAACTATCAGATATTATATTTGAGAATGAAGAAAAATTAAATGATACATTATATACTCAAGTAGCGATGTTTACATTGTATGCAGCGACACTTGAAGTATTAAAAGAAAATAATATTGAAGCAGACTTTACATGTGGTTTAAGTTTAGGTGAGTACGGTGCAATGTATTACAGCAACGTATTCGATTTTGAAACAGGATTAAACTTACTTCAAAAGCGTGGAGAGTTTATGAATCAAGCTTGTCTTGCAACATCAGGAAAGATGAGTGCAATAATCGGGTTAGATTCAGACATACTTTTGGACATTATTGAGAATGTAAGTGGTTATGTGAAAATAGCGAATTACAACACATACGGTCAATTAGTAATTAGTGGTGAGGAAAACGCAGTATTGAAAGTGAATGAATTAGCCTTAGAGCAAGGTGCAAAACGTGCGATTCTACTAAATACAAGTGGTCCATTCCATACAGAACTTATGAAAGATGCAAGTATTAAATTAGGTAATTACGTAGCAGTATTGGAACTAGATGAACCTACAAAAAAACTATTACTAAACACAACAGGAGATTTTTACGATCAAGAGAATTTAAAAGTTGAAATGCCAAAGCAAATAACAAGCAGTGTACTATTTTATCAAATGATAGAGAAGCTGTTAGAACAAGGTGTTGATACATTTATTGAAATTGGTCCTAAGAAAACACTGAGTGGATTTGTAAAGAAGATAAATAGAAAACTGAATATTGTTAATGTTGAAGATATGGTTTCTTTAAACAAAACAATAGCGAAACTGGAGGAGTAATATGAGTAATAAAGCGAAAACGGTAATCGTAACTGGTGGAAATACTGGAATCGGTAAGGAAATTTGTTTACAGTACGGTGCAAAGAAAAACAATGTTGTAGTGAATTACATATTTGATGAAGACGCAGCAAATGATGTTGTTACTCATATTGAAAATCTTGGTGGAAAAGCAATTGCTGTATATGGTGATGTAACAAAATTAGATGACTGTAAAAATATTATAGATAAAGCAGTTGAAGAATTTCAAAAGATTGATGTCTTAATCAATAACTCAGGAATAACCAGAGATGGTTTAATGATGAGAATGAGTGAAGATGATTTTGATATGGTAATAAATGTAAACTTAAAAGGTACTTGGAATATGTGTAAATCTGTTACGCGTCACATGATGAAAAACAGATCAGGAAACATTATAAATATTTCAAGTGTTGTTGGTATTATGGGTAATGCTGGTCAAGCAAACTATGTTGCTTCAAAAGCTGGTGTTATCGGTTTAACAAAAACTCTTGCCAAAGAGTTCGGTGCTCGTGGAGTTAGAGTTAATGCTGTTGCTCCAGGATTCATTGAAACTAAAATGACTCAAGTTTTAACTGACGAAGTTAGAGAAGGGTACATGGCACAAGTTCCTCTAAGAAACTTTGGAACTCCTGTTGATGTTGCTAACGCTTGTATTTTCTTATCAAGTAGTAAAGCAAGTTATATTACAGGACAAGTTTTAAGTGTTAATGGTGGAATGATTTAATGAACTTAAAACCACTAACAATAAATGGCAAGCAAGTTAAACTACCGATCATTCAAGGTGGTATGGGGATTAGGATAAGTCTTAGCAAATTAGCGAAAGCTTGTATGAATAGTGGGATAGTAGCTACTATAAGTGCTGCACAAGTTGGTTTTCTTAAAAAAGGATTTAAGAAAGACCCAATGGGTACAAATAAAGTAGAGTTAATAAAAGAAATTAAGAACATTAGAGAACAAAATCCAGATGGTATATTAGGTGTTAATTTAATGCATGCTATCAACGATTATGGAGAATATGCTTCGTTCTTAGCAGAACAAGATATAGATTTCATAGTTAGTGGTGCAGGGTTACCTCTTGATTTACCAGAATATATAAAGGATACAAATGTCAAAGGTGCGTTTATTATAAGTAGCGCAAGAGCTTGTAGAATCCTTCTTAAAAGTTGGGACAGAAGATATTCATATATGCCAGAATTTGTTGTGTGTGAAGGACCTTTAGCAGGTGGACACCTTGGATTTAGTAAAGAGGACTTTGAAAACGGAAATGTTAAATCTTTAGAAGATATCATTTCTGAAGTTAAAGAAATCGTTTCTATTTATGAAGAGAAATATGATGTCAAAATTCCGATCATCGCTGCGGGTGGTGTTCATGATGGGCATGACATGGCAAATATGATTAAAGTAGGCGCAGATGGTGTTCAAATCGCTACACGATTTATCGCAACTGATGAATGTGATGCAAGTGATGAATACAAAAATGAAATAGTTAAAGTGAAAGAAGAAGATATTGTTAGAGTAGAGAGTCCAGCTGGATTACCTGGTAGAGCAATCAGAAACTTTTTAACAAAAACATTAGAAAAGCATCAGTTAAAAGTGAACTACTGTGTTAACTGTTTAAAGACCTGTCAGAAGAAAGATATCCCATACTGTATCACTGAACAACTAGGTAATAGTTCAAGTGGAGATAAAAATGGTTTATTATTTACTGGCGCAAAAGCATATTTAATTGATAAAATAGATACTGTAGATAATATAGTAAAAGAAATTATAAGAGAATGTAGAAGAGATTTACAATTATTTGGAGGATAACATTATGAAAAGAAGAGTCGTTGTTACAGGAATCGGTGCAATAAGCCCGATCGGAAATGATGCTCCTACAATGTGGGAAAATGCTAAAAAAGGTACAAACGGTATTGATTTTATTAAACGTTTTGATACTGAATCAAACAGCACAAAAATTGGTGCTGAAATTAAAGACTTTGATTTTGTGGAATACTTTGGTAGAAAACAAATGAAACGTATGGATCGTTTTGTACAATTAGGAATGATCGCAAGTAAAGAAGCAGTATCGGATAGTGGTATCGATTTTGATACAGTAGATAGAGACCGTGTAGGTGTTTATTATGGATCAGGTATCGGTGGACTTGATACAATAGCCAACGAAGAAGATAAAGCAAAAATCAAAGGATATGACAGAATTAGTCCTTACTTTATACCTAGTGCAATCATAAACATTGCAGCTGGGCAAATTGCAATTGATTATGGACTGAACGGAATGGTGACAAGTCCTGTTACAGCTTGCGCAAGCGCAACAAATGCTATAGGTGATGCGTTTAGAGCTATTCGTGATGGATATTTAGATATGGTTTTAGCTGGTGGAACAGAAGCTAGTTTAATACCTCTTGGACTTGGTGGATTTAATGTTATGCAAGCATTAAACAAATCAAATGATCCAGAAAATGCATCAATCCCTTTTGACGCAAATCGTTCAGGATTTGTAATGGGTGAAGGAGCTGGAACACTTGTTCTAGAAACATTGGATTCAGCACTAGCAAGAGATGCAAAAATATACGCAGAAATCGTAGGATATGGTGCAACATGTGATGCTTTCCATATTACTGGACCAGATCCAGAAGCTACAGGGGCTCTTAAATGTATGTTAATGGCTGTGAATGATGCTGGATTAGACGTGACGGATGTTGATTATATCAACGCACACGGAACTTCAACTCCACTGAATGATAAAACAGAAACATTGGCGATTAAAAAGGCATTTAAAGAACATGCGTACAAATTAAACGTTTCAAGTACAAAGTCGATGACAGGTCATTTACTTGGTGCTTCAGGAGCAATTGAAGGTATCTTTGCGGTGTTAAGTGTAAAAGAGAACTTTATACCACCAACAATCAATACAAAAACATTGGACGAATTATGTGATTTGAATTATACTTTAGGTCAAGGTGTAGAAAAAGAAGTGAATGTTGCAATATCAAATAG
Organism: Candidatus Izemoplasma sp.; assembly: GCF_982632705.1. NCBI lineage: Bacteria > Bacillati > Mycoplasmatota > Mollicutes > Candidatus Izemoplasmatales > Candidatus Izemoplasmataceae > Candidatus Izemoplasma > Candidatus Izemoplasma sp. The sequence goes on from NZ_CEXEES010000013.1 coordinate 20,847, forward strand.
TTTAGGATTTGGTGGACATAACGCTACTATCGCATTTAAGAAATATAGGGGGTAAATTATGTTATTAAATAGTAATCAAATACAAGAAATTATTCCTCACAGATACCCGTTCTTATTAATCGATCAAGTATTAGAATTAGAACCAGGGGTTAGCTGTGTTGCTAAAAAGAACGTTACTGCAAATGAAATGCAGTTCATGGGACATTTCCCACAAGAACATGTTATGCCTGGAGTATTAATGGTAGAAGCACTTGCTCAAACAGGGGCTGTAATCATTTTATCTTTAGAAGAAAACAAAGGTAAAATTGCGTATTTCGCAGGTATCGAGAAATGTAAATTCAAGAGAAAAGTAATTCCTGGAGATACATTGACATTAGAAGTTGAAATCATCAAACAACGAGGACCAATTGGCTACGGTAAAGCAGTAGCTAAAGTTGGAGATGAAGTAGCAGTTATCGCAGAATTAAAATTCGCAGTAGGTGAGTAAAAAAGCAAGATTAATCTTGCTTTTTTTATTTGATCAGAATCATTTCAAACTCAGTTAATTAGAGGAAAACGACAAAATAACAATAAATAACTATATTTCGTATAGAAAGTATATGATATAATACCTGTATTGGGGTGGTTTCATGGAAAAGTTAAAAGAAATTCTAGCAAAACTTGATAAACCAAGAATATTAGATGTTGGAACTGGTGGAGGTAATTTTATTAAATTACTAAGCTCTGTTTACGATAACTACGAAAGTATAGTTGGTATTGATCAACTAGAAATCGCGATAAGTTCTTCAAGTAAAAACTTTGAAGATAAACGAATTTCCTTTTTACAAATGGATGCGTTTAATATGAGTTTTGAAGACAACGAGTTTGATGTTGTTTGTTTATCAAATAGTTTACATCATTTAAGAGATGTAGCAGGAATTTTAAAAGAAATGGAAAGAGTACTAAAACCAGGTGGAACATTATTGATAAATGAGATGATGCAAGACCATTTAACTACAAGACAAATCACTCATTTAAAGCTCCATCATTTTGCAGCTGAGATTGATCGCGAACGAGGACAGACTCACAATGAAACTTTTAAACGTACAGAAATCATTGAGGTTCTAGAGGCAAACAGTAGTTTGACTGTACAAGAAGCATGGGACATGGAATTTGAAAGAGAACCTGAGAACTCAGAGGAGGAAATCCAATGGTTATTGAAGACCATTGATAGATTATCTGATAGAGTAGAGGACAAAGAAAGACAAAAACACTTTAAAGAAAAAGGGGAAAGGATAAAAGAGTATGTGTTAAAAGTTGGATTTGATTCAGCAACACAACTTCTTGTGATTTTACAATGAAATTACTAAAGATATTTGATAAGCGCGATACTAAAATAGGCTCTCAAGATATTATCTACAGAAATGCAGCAAGAGCAATCATTCTAAATGATCACAAAATTTTATTGGTATACTCGGATACAACAAAGGAGTATAAATTTCCAGGTGGTGGAATCGACAAAGAGGAAACCAGACAAGAAGCGTTAAAGCGTGAAGTATTAGAAGAGGTAGGTAGAGAAGTTAAGTCTGTGAATGAATGTTTAGGTTATACTGACCAAATATACAATGATATCTACGATACACATAAATACTTTTATCAAAGAAGTTATTACTACTTCTGTGAAATTACTGAAGAGTATCACGGTTTGAAGTTAAGTGAAAGTGAAAGAGCACTACGTTTTCTACCTAAATGGGTTGAAATAGATGAGGCAATTCGAATTAATGAAGAAAAGATTGCATCTGGAACTGCATTTCCTTGGACTGAAAGAGAGCTATACGTACTTGAGTTGTTGAAAGGAATGAACCTATGAGAGGATTCGAGAAAGCCAGAGGCTATGAGCAAATAACTTATGATTTACCAAAAAGAGGGACTAAATATAGCGCAGGTTATGACTTCGCAATCATTGAGGATTTAGAAATCAAACCAGGCGAAATTAAAATGGGAGTTACAGGGATCAAGGCATATATGATGGATGACGAAGTACTTAAACTTTATCCAAGAAGTAGTTTGCCAAGAAGATACAACTTAACGATTCCAAATAATGTAGGTATCATTGATAAAGATTATTATGGGAATGATGATAACGATGGTGCTATATTTGTTAGTTTGCACAACTTTGGAACAGAAACTGTTACCTTGAAAAAAGGTGAAAGAGTTGCACAAGGAATCTTCACAAAATATTTAACAATTGATAACGAAGAAACCGTTACAAACACTCGTAATGGTGGATTTGGAAGTACTGGAAAATAAACGGTAGAAATTACCGTTTTTTTTATTGACTTAAGGTAGCGAAAGGTCTACAATAAAACTAGATGTTAGGTGTCGCAAGACATAACAGGGAATTGAGTTAAAATCTCAAGCTGTCCCAGCAACCGTAAGACGGACGAAATGCAACAAACCACTGCTTTAGCGGGAAGGTGCATAGTAGGATGAAGTCAAGCCGGTAGACCTACCTAGGCCATCTAGAAACATAAGTACTCCTGGGTTATGAGTAGGTTCGTTTTCATAAATATATTTCTATATATTATATTTAACGAGATATCCATCCAGGGGGATGGTTTTTTTATTTTCATATAATATAAGGAGGAACACTATGAAAAAACTATTCTCTATGATGCTAGCGTTATTACTATTAATTAGTTTGACAGCATGTACAGAAGAACAAGCACCAGAAGTAGATACATTTACAATCGAAGTTGTAGTATCTGAGGATCATACGGAATCGTATGATTTAGAAGTAGAAGAATTGGCATTACTTGAAGTTATTGATTTAAGTTTAAAAGTAGAAGTAAGATACACAGAAAGTCAATACGGGTCTTATATCACTGGAATTGGTGAGATTGATGCGATGACTGGAAACTATGTAGCAATATCGAAAAATGGAGAAGCAAGCATGGTGGGAATTGATGATATGACATTTGAAAAAGATGATGTTATAACGTTTGAAATTCTTTGGTACGATATGACTGCAAAAGCAGTGTATGATACAATCAATGCATTTGTTGAAAATCATGCAAGTGATTATGTAAATGATTCATTAATTGATTACAATGTACTTGCAGCTTTAGAGGTTTTAGAATTAACAGATGAATATATTACAAGCGAAGAAGTTAGTAATTATTATTCTAGTATGGAATTGGTAACAGTTGCAGATTATTATAAAGCTATCATTATTCAAGGAATTGTTGACTTAGATACAACTGATTTAGTTGATGATTTAGTTGATATGTTCGTTGTGGGTCCTTATGGACAAACAGCATATGGAGTGTTAGCTGTAAATTCACAAGATGTTGGAAAAAGCACAGTTCTTTTCAACGCTATGGCGAGTTCTTACTTTAGTTCAAATACACCAGTTAATGATGGATTAGACACTGGAGGAATCAACTTAGTTGCATTATCGGTGATGACAACTAAAACAGATACAAGAGTAAGTGATTTCTTAGCTTGGATTGATGAAGATCAATTACCTAGTGGAGGAATAAAAACAAGAGATATGGTATATGGAGAAACTACTTATCCTGGGACTGAAAACGCTGCTTCAATGGCGCAAGTAATTCTAGGAATGATCGCTGTAGATGAAAATCCAGCAGGTGAAAACTATACTATTGATGGAAACAATTTAATATCAAGATTAACGGAGTTTGCAGATGAAACAGGTGCATTCTCTTGGATGATTGACGGAGATGTAGATTTAGTATTCAGTACCCCTCAAGCGATTTTAGCTTTAGTGTGTTACCAAGAATACATCAATACATTTGCTCCTGTTAATCCATATATTTTAGATTAACAAGAAAGGTAGTGGAGACATGAAAAAGTTAATAATTTCATTTGTTGTAGTATTTTCTATAACTATTATTTATGTTGTGTTTTCACAACCAAAAACAGGAGATGACCTGGGTACAATTACGATTCAAGTTGTTGATCAGTCAGGTGAACTTGTAATAAATGAAGAATTAATTTTTGACGAAGAAATGAGCTTATACGACTTGCTTCAAGAGGAGTTTGAAATAGCGTGTGGAAGTGCTAGTTATACTATTGATAATACATGTGCTTATGCGTCTATTAATGGACATATAATTCTACAAATTGGAGAAGTATCTACCGATTGGTATAGCAGTTATTTGAAGATATATATTGATGATATTGACAGTAATTATGGTGTTGATAATGTTATGCTTGAAGACGGTGTAGTATATAAATTTGAGTACATTAGTTTAGGTGGTGATGGTTCATGAGTGTAAAGAGAATGCTAATGATTGCATCAAGTGTTGCAATAATTTTTGTTCAAGAACAAGCACTATTGTTTTTACCTAACGTGCAATTTACAGTTCTACTTATCATCTTGTTTAGTAGTGTGTTTACGTTTAAAGAATCAACATTAATGATACTTGTATATGTGTTTTTAGATAGTCTGTATATGGGTGCTTTAAATCCATTTACAGTAGTACCACTTGTTATAGCATGGATGTTAATTCCAATCGCATATAACTCTATTTTAAGAAGATCAAATAATGAGTTTGTGTTAGCAATTTTCGCATTATTCTTTGGGTTCATATTTGGATGGGTATTTATCCCGTTTAATATGATTCAAACAGGGATTATGAATCCACTACCATATTTAATAGCGGATTTACCCTTTGAGGCAATCATGGCAGGAACTGGGTTCTTGACCGTGGTGTGGGCTTACAAGCCATTGAAAATTGTTATGAATCAGTTATTGTATGGGGCAGAATATTATACTGCTAAATCAAAAAATTAACTCGGGATTTTGATCCTGAGTTTTTTATACTATTATTATAATAATAAATGTTTAAATATCACTTGAATAAAAACTATCAGTGTAGTACAATATAAAAGCCGTAAAATACACACACACCTGAGTAGATAGTCGTGAGCTAGAAATAGTGGCTATTAGCGTTGAGGGTCGTGGAGGCACAATCAAAAGGAGGAATTTAAAATGGCTGTAGTTTCAATGAAACAATTATTAGAAGCTGGTGTTCACTTTGGACATCAAACTCGCCGTTGGAACCCGAAAATGGACAAGTATATTTATACTTCACGTTCAGGGATCCACATTATCGATTTACAAAAAACTCAAGGGTTAATCGATGAGGCTTATGCAAAACTTTTAGAAATCGCAAAAAATGGTGGAAGAATTTTATTCGTAGGTACAAAAAAACAAGCACAACAAGTAGTGAAAGATGAGGCAATCCGTTCAGGACAATTCTACGTTTCACAAAGATGGTTAGGTGGAACACTAACAAACTTCAAAACAATTAGAAAATCAATTAGAAGATTACATGACATCAAAAAAATGGAAGCTGATGGTACTTTTGATAAGTTACCTAAGAAAGAAGTTATTGGATTACGTAAAGAACTAGATAGACTAGAGAAATTCTTATCAGGAATTAAAGAAATGAAAAAAATCCCTGAAGCAGTATTTGTAATAGATCCTATCAAAGAGAAAAACGCAATCTTAGAAGCAAGAAAACTTCATATCCCAGTATTTGGTATCGTTGATACTAACTGTGATCCAGATCTAGTTGATGTAATCATTCCAGCAAATGACGATGCAATCCGTTCAGTAAAATTAATCGTATCTAGATTAGCTAACGCATTTATCGAAGCTGTTGGTGGAGAAATTGTAATTGAAGAATTACCACCGAGAGAACCAAGAAAACCTTATGACAGAAACAGAAAACCATACGATAATAACAGAAAACCTTATAACAAGGATAGAAAACCTTACAACAACAATTCTAAGCCTTATAACAAGGATGCAAAACCATATAACCGCGATAACAAAACTTCAAAACCTTATGTTAAACCAGAGCAAAAGAACGTAGTACCTGCTGCAACAAAACCAGCAGTTACACCTACTCCTGCTCCAGTTGCAAAAGTAGTTGCTGAAGCACCAAAAAAAGTTGAAGTAAAAGCACCTGTACAAGTTAAAGTACAAGAAAAGGTTACGGCAAAACCTGCTAAAGATTTAAGCGCAATGACTGTTGCAGACTTAAAGAACTTAGCCAAAGACAAAGGTTTATCAGGATACTCAAAACTTAAAAAAGCAGAATTAATCGAAGCTTTAAAGTAATATAAAAAGAGCTTTAGGGCTCTTTTTTTAAAAAAGATTTTAGTATAATAAATTGAAAAAAACATATAAATATAGTATAATATTTTACGGAAAACCACATTAGGAGGAAACGAAAATGGCAATTAGTGCAAAACTAGTTAAAGAATTAAGAGATAAAACTGGTGCTGGTATGATGGATTGTAAAAAAGCGTTAATCGAAACAGATGGAAACGTTGATGCAGCGATCGACTGGTTAAGAGAAAAAGGAATTAGCAAAGCTGCAAAAAAAGCAGACAGAATAGCTGCAGAAGGATTATGTAATATTGCGGTAAACGGAAATGAAGCTGTTGTTTTAGAATTAAACAGTGAAACAGATTTCGTTGCTAAGAATGCAGAATTCTTAACATTATTAGATGGTGTTACAAATGCAGTTGCAAATAGTAATGCAACAAACTTAGAAGAAGCATTAGAAGTTCAATTTGAAGGTAAAACATTAGCTGAAAAATTAGTAGATGCAACTGCTAAGATTGGTGAAAAATTATCATTAAGAAGAGTTTCTAGAACTGTTAAATCAGATTCTGAGTTCTTTGGAGCATACAAACACATGGGTGGAAGAATTGTATCACTTGTAGTTTTAGAAGGTGGAAGCGATGACGCTGCTAAAGATGTTGCAATGCATGTTGCTGCAATCAACCCTAAATACAAAGATCAAACTGAAATCAGTGAAGAAGTAATTGCTCATGAAAAACAAGTATTAACTAACGAAGCTTTAAACGAAGGTAAACCAGCAAATATTGTTGAAAAAATGGTAGTTGGACGTTTAAATAAATATTTAAAAGAAATTTGCTTAGTAAATCAAGCGTTCGTTAAAAACCCAGACTTAACTGTAAAACAATTCGTTGACGGAGCTAAAGGTTCAATCAAATCTTTCTTAAGACTTGAAGTTGGAGAAGGAATTGAAAAACGTAGCGATGATTTCGCAGAAGAAGTAATGGCACAAGTTAACAAGGCATAAATTACATAAAACTAGGACGCAAAATCAAACTTGTGTCCTATATTTATAAAAGGAGGGTACTATGACATCTAGAAGAGTAATTATTAAACTAAGTGGTGAAGCTTTAATTGGTGAAAACAATAAGGCGATTGATCCACACAAAGTACGTGAAATCGCAAATGAAATCAAAGGAGCCTATGATTTAGGCGGTCTCGAAATCGGTATAATTGTCGGTGGAGGAAACATTTGGCGAGGTAAAATTGCTAGTGAAATGGGAATGGAACGTAGTAGCGCAGATTACATGGGAATGATCGCTACAATAATGAATGCTTTAGCATTACAAAATGCTTTAGAAGAACTAGGATTAGAAACTAGAACTATGACAAGTTTGAACATCCCTCAGGTAGCCGAACCATATATCAGAAGAAAAGCTATAAGCAATCTTGAAAAAGGTAGAATAGTAATCTTTGGTGGAGGTACAGGTAATCCATATTTTAGCACAGATACAACATCTGCATTACGTGCTGCTGAGATAGGTGCTGAATTTATCTTAATGGCTAAGAATGGAACAGATGGAGTTTACGATAAAGACCCAAGAACAAACAAAGATGCAGTAAAATATGATTCTTTAACACATCACGAAGTGTTAGATAAGAATCTACAAGTTATGGATTCAACAGCTTCAGCTTTATGTAAAGACAACCATATCAAAATTATCGTGTTCGATATGAATGAAGAAGGTAACATCAAAAAAGCTGCAAGTGGTAAAAAAATAGGAACATTAATATATTAAAGGAGGAATAACAATGCCTGAAATGATTTTATTAGAAACAGAAGAAAAAATGGAGAATGCAATTGAAGCTCTACAAAGAGAGTTCTCTAAGATAAGAACAGGTCGTGCAAATCCGAAATTATTAGAAAGTGTACAAGTTGATTACTACGGTGCTCCAACACCGATTACACAAATAGGATCAATTGGAGTTCCTGAACCAACACAATTAATTATAAAACCTTTCGACAAAACTATTGTTAAAGATGTAGAAAAAGCAATTTTAGCTGCAAATATTGGTGTAACTCCACAAAATGAAGGACATCAAATTAGAATTGTTTTACCACCATTAACAACTGAAAGAAGAAAGCAAATTGTAAAAGATATTGGTAAACTTGGAGAACGTTTTAAAGTTGAGATTAGAAACGATCGTCGTGATGGAAATGATGCAATTAAGAAATTAGAAAAGGCATCTGAAATTAGTGAAGATGATTCTAAAGGATATCAAGATGAAATCCAAGAGTTAACAGACAAATACACAAAAGAAATTGATTCTTTAGTAAAAGCAAAAGAAGAAGATATATTGAGTATATAAGACTACATTTTGTAGTCTTTTTCTTTTAGGTACTATGGTATAATATAAGTGAGGGGGAGATATTATGAGATATCCACAAAAAACATCCATTGTAGGTTTAATAATTGGAATGTTTGGTTTGTTACAATTTGCCGTTGGTGTACTATTTGTACTATCACATTATGAGTTGATAGATATAGAGGTTATGTTCTATGATAATGAAATAGCAATGTATATACTAACATTTGTTTTTTCACAACTACCAGAATCTGTGTTTTCATTTGATACATACTTGATCTTAGGAATAGCAGTGATGTTAAATGGTTGTGTATTTATAGCTTTTTACTCTGTGTTGAACAAAGTAAACCAAACCAATGCTATGGTTAGAAGAATTTTTGATAGAGTGAACAAATAGTGATTCATAGATCAAGAAGAAAACGGGAACTCACTAGAAAAGGGATATGGATAGTGATTGGTTTAATTAATTTATCATTTGGAGTGTATTTGGGTTTAATAGCAGTTGAATTTATAGAATTTCCACCAACTTCCTATTTCCCATTTGGCATAGGGAATATAGTTAGATTCATGACTTTATTTGCAAATGGTAATATAAGGATAACTGCAATAATATTTGGACTGATAGGAATGCTATTTATTTTTTGGTCTGATGGTAGAATTGATAAGTATAAAAGACGTTAATATATTATATATTACGTCTTTTTATTTGATAGCATTTTATATGTATATATAGTATAATTAAATACTGTAAAATGAGGTGTAGAAATGAATATAGAAAAAAGAGTATTAAGTGGATATATTCCACAACATATAGCAATGATTATGGATGGTAATGGACGTTGGGCTAAGAAAAGAAAATTACCCAGAACTTTAGGACACAAAAAAGGGTCTGAAAATCTAAAGAATATTGCCTTGATTTGTAATGAAATCGGAGTGAAAGCTTTGAGTGTTTATGCATTTTCAACTGAAAACTGGAATAGACCAAAAGCTGAAGTTGATTATCTAATGGATTTACCTAAAGAATTTGAAGAGACATTCAAAGGGAAGTTTAAAGAGAATAATATTAGAGTAATGTTTTCTGGTAGAAGAGATCGTTTCCCTGATCATGTAGTTGAGTTAATCAATAGAGTAGAAGAAAAAACCAAAGAAAGAACAGGATTGATTCTAAATATCTGTTTTGATTATGGTTCATATACAGAGATTACAGAAGCTGTAAAAGAGATTGTAAATGAAGTTCAGAATAAAAAGATTGATGTAAATGATATAACACCTGAGGTTATAGGGAATCATTTATATACAAAAGAACTTCCAAAATTGGATTTAATGATTAGAACTTCTGGTGAAGAAAGAATAAGTAACTTCTTATTATGGCAAATAGCATATAGTGAATTCTATTTTGCTAAGAAACATTGGCCAGCATTCGACAGAAAAGAGTTGTTCAAAGCGTTAGACAACTTTCAAAAACGTAATAGAAGATTCGGAGGACTTAAGAAATGAAGACTAGATTGATAACTGGAGTAATTTTATTACTTATATTTGTACCATTATTTGTTATTGGTGGATTGGTATTTGATATCACTTTACTTGTACTTAGTATGGCTGGTACATGGGAATTATCAAGAATGTATAGAAAAGGCACAGAAAAGCCAGTTTGGTTAACAGGTGTAGAAGTACTGTTTAGCGGCGGGTTATTCTATTTGATCAAAGGATTTTATCAAGGAGAACCATACATTGAAGGGATATTTTATATTATTATACTAATGTTTATTATTGCTAGTTTATTTTCAATATTTATTGAAGTATTTAGTAGTAAGGAACTAGGGAATTTCTTTATTAGTATACTGTATCCTGCACTTGGATTTGGTGCACTTGCTGGACTTAGAAGTTTTAATGATGGATTACTTGTTATTGGATTCTTATTTATGATAACAATAATGACAGATGTATTCGCATATGTTGTTGGTGTTAACTTCGGTAAACATAGATTGGCTGTTAAAATAAGTCCGAAAAAGAGTGTTGAAGGTAGTATTGGTGGAACGTTCTTTGCGATATTGTTCACAGTATTATATGTGTATTTGGTTAAATTAGAAATGATTGATACATTAACACTTAATGTATTTATTACTATAGGATTAATATTCGTTATATCTATAATGGGACAAATGGGAGACTTGGTTGCTTCTAAGTTAAAAAGAGATTGTGGGATTAAAGATTATAGTAATCTATTCCCAGGTCATGGTGGTGTAATGGATCGTTTTGATTCAGCTATATTTGCTGCTATGATTTTGATGTTAATCATAAAAGTTGTGGCTTTATGAATCTAGTAATTCTTGGAGTTACTGGTAGTATTGGATCTCAAACATTAGATATAGTAAGAAATCATAAAGAAGATTTTAACGTAGTTGCTGTAACTTGTAATAAGAATATACGTAAGTTACGTGATATTATTGTAGAGTTTAGCCCTATGTATGTTAGTATAGGGAAAAGTGAATTACTTGATGAGTTGAAAACAGAGTTTCCTAACGTAAAATTCGGTTATGGAAAACAAGGTTTGATTGAAGCAAGTACATTCAAAACGACAGAGAAAACTCTTGTTGTAAACGCACTTGTTGGTAGTGCTGGTTTAGAACCAACTATCGAAGCAATTAAGATGAAAAGAAATGTTGCATTAGCGAATAAAGAGACGCTAGTTATAGGTGGAGAGTTAATTATGCCACTTGTTAAAGAGTACGGTGTTGAATTAATTCCTATCGATAGTGAACATTCAGCTATTCAGCAATTAATTTTAGAAAAGAAAAAAGACGTAAAAGAGATTATTATTACTGCGAGTGGTGGTAGTTTTAGAGATTTGACACGTGAAGAATTAAAAAATGTCACAGTAAAAGATGCGTTAAACCATCCAAATTGGGATATGGGGAATAAAATAACTATAGATTCAGCTACAATGATGAATAAAGGCTTCGAAGTGATTGAGGCTCATTATTTGTTTGATATGCCTTATAATAGAATAAAAACAGTATTACACAAAGAAAGTGTAGTACACAGTTTGGTGGAGTATAACGATAGTAGTATATTGGCTCATATTGGAATACCTGATATGCGAGTACCAATAAATTATGCATTGTTTTATCCAAATAGAATGCCCTATAAGGGTGAGAGATTAGATTTAATAAAACTAGGTGCACTTCATTTTGAAGAGTTATCAATGGAAAGATACCCGTTGTTACGATTGGCAGTTGAGGCAGGTACATTGGGTGGATTAAATCCAACGATACTTAACGCAGCGAATGAGGAAAGTGTATATTTATTTTTAGAAGAAAAAATATCATTCTTAGATATTGAACAAAATGTTGAAGAGTGTTTGAATATTTTTAAAACAGAGTTAGAGATTACCTTAGAAAACATAGTAGAACTTGATCGTAAGGTTAGGGAGTATGTAAAGAATAAGGTCTAATAAAAGGACGTGGCACGATGGGTATTATATCAGGAATTTTAGGAATACTTGTATTTCTACTTGTATTAAGTTTAGTAATAATTATACATGAATTAGGACATTTCATTGCAGCTAGAAAAGCAGGAATTTTATGTCATGAATTTAGTTTAGGTATGGGTCCAGTTGTTTGGAGCAAGAAAAAAGGAGAAACAGTTTATTCTATTAGACTATTTCCACTTGGTGGTTTTGTTGCAATGGCTGGAGAAGAATTAAAAGATGAAGTAATTAAAGTTGGAGATCAAGTTAGAGTTATCTTCAATGAACAGAGAAATGTTAAAAAGTTAATCCTTGACCATAAAGAAGAAAAGTGGCAAGAATACGAACTTGTAACTGTTGAAAAAATCGATTTAGTTGGTCATAAAAAAGATGGATTCTTTACAGCACTTTACATCAATGATTACGCAGTAGCTAGAGATGCTATGTATGTTGTAAATGGTAAAGAGATTCAATTGGCACCAGCCGATAGAAACTTCAATACCAAAAACAAACGCCAAAGATTTTTAGCAATATTTGGTGGGCCGTTTATGAACTTTGTTCTGGCATTCTTTGTGTTTGTTTTGTTTGGACTTGTAAGAGGGTTCCCAGCAGAGGATTCTAGTCAGATTGGTATTATTGGAGCCGCTTCTCCCGCTGAGGGTCATATAATCGAAGGAGACGTAATCACACAAATTGATGGTGTTGATATATTCTCTTGGGAAGATATCAGTACTGAGTTAGATAGAGATTTATCAGTAAGATCAGTAGAGTTTAGATTAACTAGAAATGGAGATCCCGTGTTTGTTACCATCGAACCCGTGATTGAAATGTATAGTGTAGGTTTATATAGTATGGCAGGTGCAGGTGAGGACTTGTTACTTGGAGGATTCTTCGGAGACAACAAACGTGTTCAAGTTTGTTTGACCGAAAATGTCATTACTGATGAAGGTGCCGATGAGTTATCGTGTAACATAAGTAATCAAGGTGATGAGTATTCTACATTCTTAGAGGATGATGAAATTATCGAGATTGATCAAGTCCCCGTTAATGACTGGGGAACTGTAATATCAATTATTCAAAGTAATACTGATGGAGATACAATTGAATTTACAATTATTAGAGATGGATCAGAGGTAGAAATTACAATTATTGAACCTTGGGGCATTGATGTACTTGATACACAAGGCTTACCTCTAGTTGACAGTAGTATTGGAATTGGTCCAATGTATTCATTTAACTTATTTAAAAGTTTAGGATATGGAGTAACTGGAATTAAAGATTCATCAACAATGATTTTTGATACCTTAGCATTATTATTTGATAATGATCAAGTTGGAGTAAGTGATTTAGCAGGTCCACTTGGAATTTATCAATTAACAAGCAATGCTTTAAGTCAAGGATTTGCAAGCTTACTGGGATGGGTTGGTTTATTAAGTGTTAACTTAGCTGTTATCAATTTATTACCTATACCAGCATTAGATGGTGGACGTCTTGTATTTTTAGGGTATGAAGCATTGACAGGACACAAACCAAATCAAAAAGTAGAAAATACACTACATTACGTAATGTACTTGTTATTAATGAGTTTGTTCGTATTCATTACATACAACGATATATTACGATTAATCGGAATAAAATAGGAGTGACATTATGAAACAAAGTTTATTGTTTGTACCAACGTTAAAAGATGCGCCAAAAGACGCAGATGTAAAGAGTCATAAGTTATTAACACGTGCTGGTTTGATAAAACAAGTAGCGGCAGGTGTTTATACTTATTTACCACTTGGATACAAAGTTATTAGAAAGATAGAAGACATTATAAGAGAAGAACTAGAAAACATCGGAGCGAGCGAATTATTAATGCCTGCCCTTCAACCAAAAACCTTATGGGATGAGTCAGGTAGATGGGATAAATATGGTCCAGAGTTAATGCGTTTAAAAGATCGTAAAGATAGAGATTTTTGTTTAGGTCCAACACATGAAGAAATCATAACTCAAGTTGTAAGAGATTATATTAACTCTTATAAGAAGTTACCATTAGCCTTATTCCAAATTCAAACGAAATTCAGAGATGAAATGAGACCTCGATTTGGTTTAATGCGTGGACGTGAGTTTATCATGAAAGATGCATATACATTCAGTGATACGGATGAAGACTTAGATAAATGGTATAAATTATTCTCTGATGCATATACTAAAATCTTTAAGAGATGTGGATTAGAAACTAAAATCGTTTCAAGTGACACTGGACAAATTGGCGGAGATGAAGCGGATGAGTTCATGGTTATGAGTGAAGTTGGAGAAGATACAATTACATTCTGTCAATCATGTAGTTATGCTGCAAACCAAGAACATAGTGGTCTTAAAAAAGGCGACGTATGTCCTGATTGTGGTGGAACAATTGATGAGGCAAAAGGAATCGAAGTTGGTAACATATTCAAATTGGGTACAAAATACAGTGAATCAATGAATGCAAAGTTCATTGATAGAGAAGGAAAACAAAAAGCTGCAATCATGGGTTGTTATGGTATTGGGATTAGTAGAACACTAATGGCCAGTGTAGAACAACACTCAAGTGATGATGGAATCATCTGGCCTGATGAGATTGCACCATTTAAAGCACATGTGATCCCTGTTAATACAAAAGATGAAGGTCAAGTAGAACTCGCTACTAAAATCTACCAGGAATTGAAATCAAAAGGTATCTCGGTACTTCTAGATGATCGTAACGAAAGAGCAGGAAGCAAGTTTAAAGATGCTGATTTGATTGGGTTACCATTTAGAGTAGTTGTCGGAAAACGAGCTGCTGAAGGTATTGTAGAATTCTCTAATCGTAAAAAAGGAACCAAAGAGGATTTAACAGTAGAAGAAGTATTCAAATCTATATAATATAGAAAGCCCATAAAATTGGGCTTTTTTTATATCCTTATATATATATAATATAGAAACATTATCTCAGCAAAGAAATAGGTCAAGCATAATACCAAATTAATAGAACAAATGTGTTGACAAAAATACATGTTTTTTATATACTTTTCATTGCAGTCAGAAGAAGATATTATATCTCTTCGATATTGCATTTTATCTCTTGAAAAAGAATGATAAAAAAGTTTACAAAAGTGTTGACATTATTAAGCATATTAGATATACTCTTTATTGCAGCGTGTTATAGCGCGACCCACTTATAGCGGACATTTCAACCTTATTTACTTGGTCTTGATTGAACACATATATAGGTTAGAAATAAAGCATAAAAAAGTGTTGACAATATAGTGGAAATTTATTACACTTGATATTGCTGGTCCGTACAACATCTGTCCAGCAGCACAAATGAAACTAAAAAGTTTCATAAATGTGTTGACAAGAATGTTCGACTCATAGTAGAATATTCAACGCATCCCTAAAGGGATTGCAACCAATTAGGTCTTTGAAAACTGAATAGAACAAGTCAATTTGAGTTTAGG
>NZ_CEXEES010000014.1:0-34159 GCF_982632705.1 Candidatus Izemoplasma sp.
CCACCGCTTTTCTAAACATGGGCTCTAAAAAACCTACTGTTTTTCTTTGTTCTAAAAGAAGTAACATTTGAAGAAGATTTTGAATCCCTGGCCCAATTACTATTTGATTGACATCACAATTTATGTTTCGTTCGCTAAGAACATATTTTTGAATTTCAGTTCTTAGTTGAAGTTCACCTCTGGGATCACATGGTTTGTATAATTCACTAGATTGATAATTGATGATTTTGTTGATGATAGATTTATAAGTCTTCATGTCAAATAAATCCTCACTTAGATTATTATTTCTATATGTGCTAAAGGATATTTGATCAACAATCGCATCACCTTTTATCGATTTATTCTGGTGGATATCAACTACAATAAACCCAGATCTTGGTCGGCTAATAATATAACCTTCAATAACTAGCTGGTTGTATGCTTTCTCCACTGTCGTAGTACTTATTCCACGTTTTACTGAGTATTGTCTAACGGAATCTATCTTAGTGTTTTTAGGAATGATACCATTTACAATATTATCTCTTATCTCATTATATATCTCAATATATAAAGGATGTCTTTTTGAATTCATCTGACCACCTCAAAATTTAAATTTTTGTATGTTTTAATACGTACACATTTTTATTATAATACAATTAGATTTATTTATAAAGGAGAATTGAAATGAAATCGAATGAAACAGGCAAAATTACTTTTATCGCGGCAATGATAGGTTTGGTTACAGTTGCATCATATTTTGGAGTAAGAATACCTTGGGCTACTGGTGGATATACACATCTTGGTACACTAGCAGCACTTATAATCGCAATTAAATTTGGTAAGACTACCGGGGCAATAGCTGGTGGTGTTGGGATGACTATCTTTGATATATTGAGTCCTTATTATATCTGGTGGCCAGGAACACTAATAGTAAGATTGATTATGGGTTATGTTGTTGGTTGGATAGCATATGATATTAAAAAAGAATCACAAGGTACGAACATAACAAGAAACATTATAGCTATTCTAGTTGGTATGGTCATTATGTTAATTGGGTATTATTTATATGAAGCATTGTGGCTTACATCGTGGCGTGAAGCAACGGCAAGTATATTTGGTAATGTACTACAATTTGTAATTGGTATGGCTGCGATATATGTTGTACCAAAATTGATCAAATACGAAGAGGCTACATCATAATAAACAAAAGAGATGAATTTTCATCTCTTTTTATATGTATCACGGTATTGTAGTGGTGTCAAAAATGTTTTCTTTTTAAATCTCGCATTGAAGTAGGACAAATTGGAATAACCAACACTGAATGCTATTTCGGTAACAGGTGTATTTGTAGTTGATAGTATTTCACATGCTTTATTTATCCGATAATCATTTATGTATTCTGTAAGAGTTTGATTTGTGTGTCTTTTAAACACTCTACATAGATGTGGCTTTGATGTTTCTAAGTTTATAGTCATAAAATCAAGATCAATATCTTCTTTATAATGTGTGTTTATGTATTCAACACAATTTCGAATCAAATCTACAGAACTCTTTTTTGTTGAAGTTGTTGCAGATTTCTTATATATATATCTATTTTTGTAGAAGAGATATATCAAATTTAGAATATAAGATTTCAATAGAATGTGCTTAAAAATATCAGAATCATTGAATGTTTCACTAATTTGATAGAATAAAGAAGAGAACATTGTATATATAGGCATTGAAGTTAATATAGTGTTTGGAAGGTACTTTTCATTATTGATTAGAGGGGAGATATATTTAAGAGTAGCACTGTCATTTTTGCTACCCATAAGGATATCATATTTAAACTTTAAAGATTCGAAAACTATAGGTCGTCCGATTTTTGCAGTGGCAGAATGTAGTTGATTAGGATTAATGATAATAAATGATCCAGGACGTACATTATATTGTCTTCCATCTATAGTATATATACCCTCACCCTCAAGAATTCTAATGACCTCTAGTTCATTGTGCCATGAAATGTTTAATTCCTTATCCGAATGGACTAAAGTTGAAGTGTGAAACAATATATCATAATTAATATCATTTTTATAACTAGAATCATTTACTAATTGTAATTTATTCATATTGCACTCTCCTCAAATATCAATATAACAAAGTACATATTTTTTGACTGGTCTTGTCATCAATTGAATGTATATGTCATTATAACCTTTTAAAGCGAATAAATCAATAGAATCGTGTTGTCTACACAATAAGATACAACGGGGTATATATTATAGTATGTACTAAAACGTTAATATAGTGTTAATTCATAATTATACAATATTGAGCTTATTTTTGTTCGCTTCCATCCCAAAAACACTTTTTAACTCAAAAATTTACTAAATTGACCGAAGTAACCTTTGATTGATTAGTGTTTTTCGATTTCCCATTTCAGAACATTAACTTAGATGGTATAATTGAAGTTGAGGTGATTAGATGCATGTATTTATTACAGGTGGTACAAGAGGTATAGGAAACGGATTAGTGAGAGAGTTTTTGAAGAGTGGTATTAAGGTATCATTCACTGGAACATCTGAGGAATCGGTTAGAAAAGCTAGTGTTGCATTAGATGGTTCTTTCTTTGGGTTAGTGTGTGATGTGCGAAGCTATGATAGTATACTAAATTCTTCTATTCGTGCAATTGAAAAATTTGGGAATATTGACGTTTGGATAAATAATGCAGGAATAGATCAACCAAGAAAAACTGTGGATCATATAGACGAATCAGATATCAGAAATTTAATTGATATTAATGTAACTGGTAGTATTCATGGAACAAAAGTAGCTATTTCTCATTTTAAAGAGAACAATTGTGGAATAGTATATAATATGGAAGGTCTTGGTAGTAACGGGATGAAAATTCCCGAGACTATAATATATGGAAGTTCCAAAAGCCTTATTACCTATTTTAGCGAGGCTGCAAATAAAGAATTAAAAAAACATAAAGATATTTTTGTTGGTAGATTACAACCAGGAATGGTTTTTACTGATTTACTTTTGAATGGATTAGATGACGAAGCTACAAAAATTGCATCTATTCTTGGGAATAAAGTTGAAACAGTGACACCATATCTTGTTAAAGGTGTATTAAAAAACAAGAGAGTTGTTAAATGGTTAACAACAAGAAGAATAATGTTCAAATTCATCAAATCAATTTTTGTGAAAACAAGGATTGAGATGTAATCAAATTTATTTGTAAGGGAAAAAATTATGATATTAGCAACAGAATTTAGTGTAGGGGATTTAATTGAGTTCATTGATTTGGTAAAAAATGCATACGAAAACATGGGTATTGGAGCTGCTATAGGATTACCTTTCCTAGAAACATTGTTTCCTTTTGCACCTTTGTTTTTAATGATTGCATTTAATATATTAGCCTATGGAGTTATAAAAGGATATATCTATACATATTTCGGTACTCTTGCAGGTACAATAGTCGTTTTCTTGTTTATGAGATACATATCAACTAGAAACTTTAAAAAGCCGGCTCATCCAAAAATACTTCAAGTATTGAAATGGATTGAAAACACACATCCTTTACTACACATATTTGTTCTAAGTATACCGTTTAGTCCGACTTTCTTAATTAACTATTCAATGGGACTAACAAAAATGAAGTTCACTAAATTTTTGATCATAACAGCAGTTAGTAGAGCAATTCTATTGTTCATATGTATACCTTTTGGAGTTACATTGGTTAAATACTATAACAGTGGTGAATTGGGTGGAGTAACTGTTTTGTGGCTTAGTATAACAGGACTTGTAATTTTACTTGGTATCATACTTGGGCAACAAACAAAAAGACAAGTGAATAATGCGTAAATATTCACAAAAAAAACATAAAAATATTATTGTAATATGATATACTAGAAATAGTTTTTAGGAGTGATAGTTATGGATAATACATGTAGTAAATGTGGAAATAATCTATACGGAAATAGATTGAAATGCCCTTTTTGTGGAGAATCAATTGGGCCAAAACCAATAAATAGAAGCCGAACACAAAGTAGTACGAGGAACAATACGTATTCTTACGCAAGCAAACCAACAAGATCTAGTTCAAAACCTGCATTTGGGATATTTGAAGTCATCGTGTTATTGCTGGTTTCATTTTTTGTACCACCCTTCGGAATTGTCTTTTTCTTCGGGTTTAACAAAAATCAATCAAAGTTTGCAGTTCTCGCATTAATTGCTGGATTCTTTGGGTTTATAACTTATGTTTCATAAAGAGTATGATTTTCATACTCTTTTTATTATTTATGATATAATGAGTTTGGTGATACTATGAAAAATATATATCAATTTACTTTAAGTGGATTACAGACATATCTTGTCGAACAAAACTTCAAGAAGTTTAATGCAAGACAAGTATTCGAATGGCTTTATAAGAAGAATATCACTAGTTTTAGTGGTATGTCGAATTTAAGTAAACAATTACGATTACATCTAGAGGAAAACTTTGTTTTTTCTAAACTACATGTAGAGCAGCATCAGATCAGTAAAGATGGAACTGAGAAATTTCTGTTTAGACTTGGAGATTCAAACATAATTGAAACAGTCTTAATGAGACATAATTACGGGAACAGTGTATGCGTTACAACTCAACTAGGGTGTAATATAGGATGTTCGTTCTGTGCATCAGGTTTACAACAAAAGAAGAGAGATTTAACGGTAGATGAAATTGTTCTTCAGATAATAAAAGTTCAAGAAATAACTAAAGAACGAGTGAGTCATATTGTAGTTATGGGTATTGGAGAACCTTTTGATAATTACTCAAATACAATGGATTTCATTGATATAGTAAATAGTCCGTATGGATTAGAAATAGGTGCTAGACATATAACTGTTTCTACAAGTGGGATTGTTCCTATGATATTAAGGTTCGCAGATGAACAGAAACAGGTAAATTTAGCGATAAGTTTACATGCATCAAATGATGAAATACGATCTGAGATCATGAAAATAAATAAAGTATATAGTATCGAAGAAGTTATAAAAGCTAGTAGATACTATGTAGAAAAAACAAAACGAAGAATTACATTTGAATATATCCTACTTGAAGGTTTAAATGATGAAATACGTCATGCCAATGAACTTTCAGATATGTTACGAGGAATGAATTGCTACGTGAATCTAATAAGATATAACTCTGTTAAGGAGTTTAACTACGAAGGTTCAAGTGAAAAAAGAGCAAATGGATTCTATAATCAACTTCAAAAAAGAGGAATAAACACAACGTTAAGAAGAGAAAAAGGATCTGATATAGATGCTGCTTGTGGGCAACTACGCAGTAAAAATATGTGAGGTGTAGTATGATAAATGTTGAAAACATAACAAAAACTTATAAATCTGGTGATGTGGAAGTAGAAGCGCTTAAACAAGTGAGTTTAACGATTAAGCAAGGTGAAATCGTTGTTTTGTTAGGCCCATCTGGTAGTGGTAAATCAACTTTACTAAATGTTCTCAGTGGACTTGATACAATTGAACAAGGTGAGGTCGAAATAAACAATCAACCCATTAGTAAAATGAACCAGTCTGAAAAAACTAAATTTAGAAGAGAGAACTTAGGATTCATATTTCAACAATATAATTTACTACAGTCACTTACAGTATTAGAAAATATCGAGATTGGTGCTCAATTATCGAGTGATCCGTATAACATTCAAGATGTTATGGATATTGTGGGTATTACAGAACACCAATCAAAGTTTCCATATCAATTGAGTGGTGGAGAACAACAAAGAGTAAGTATCGCAAGAGCCATAGTCAAAAAACCGAATATCTTATTTTGTGATGAGCCTACTGGAGCTCTTGATGAAGCCACATCAATCAACGTACTTGAACTTATTCAACAGTTAAACACTAGTTTTAATACAACCATTGTATTAATTACACATAATATAAGCATAGCTGAGATTGCTGACAAAGTAATCACATTAAATTCAGGAAAAATTGTAAAAGTAGAAGCACAAACAAGAAAGAAAGCATCCCTTATAAATTGGGGATAATGGTGATATTTTGAGAGGTAGAATAGTTAAATTAATCGGTGGTCTTTACACAGTTAAAGATGAGTCACATAAACTATATAACGTAAAAGCTAGAGGTAAATTCAGACATAACAATCAATCTCCAAAAGTAGGAGATTTGGTTGATTTTGATACTGATTTTATAATGGAGTTAGAGGAGCGTAAGAACAATTTAGCTAGACCTCCTGTTTGCAACATAGACCAGGCAATACTTATTAATAGTGCAAAGGAACCAGACTTCAGTTTTAATTTATTAGATAGATTTTTGTTGCTCATAGAACACGAATCGATTACACCTGTCATCATAATCACAAAAATAGATTTAATGAAAGACAAAGAATTAACTGACCTAAAAGAAAAAATGAAGTATTATGAGAAGTTATACAACGTATATTTTGTGTCAAGTGTAACCAATGAAAACACTGAAGATTTATTCAAAATATTTGAAAACAAAGTAAGTGTGTTTGCAGGACAAACAGGTGCAGGGAAAAGCAGTTTGCTAAATGCGCTTAATCCCAAATTCAACTTAGAAACAAACACAATTTCAAAAGCGTTAGGTAGAGGTAAACATACAACTAGACACAGCGAACTATTAGAATTGTTTGGTGGATTAGTAGCCGATACACCTGGATTTAGTAAACTTGATTTTTATGACATTAAAGTTGAAGAAATACCAGATTGTTTCGTTGACTTCTTTGAATTATCTCATGAATGCAAATTCAGAGGATGTACTCATATTAATGAACCAAAATGCAAAGTAAAAGAAGAAGTGGAAAAAGGAAATATTCTTTCTTCAAGATATCATAGTTACAAAGTCATTACCGAAGAAATCAAAGAACAGAAAATAAAATATTAGAGGTGATATTATGATTATAGCTCCATCAATACTGTCGGCTAATTTTGCCAACTTAGAAAAATCATTACAACGTGTTTCATCAGCTGAATGGTTACATGTAGATGTTATGGATGGCCATTTTGTACCAAATATTACAATTGGACCACTTGTTGTTAAAGGTGTTAACACGTTATCAAATCAAGTGATTGATACACATTTAATGATTACTGATCCATATAAGTATACTGAAGCTTATGCGAAAGCAGGTAGTGATTATATCACATTTCATATAGAGACTGTTTCTAGTCCAATTGAACTTATAAAACATATTAAATCATTCGGAGTTAAACCAGGGATTTCAATCAAACCAGATACACAGGTTGAAGCCATTAAAGAACTACTACCATTCGTTGACCAAGTACTTGTTATGAGTGTAGAACCAGGATTTGGTGGACAATCATTTATGCACTCTGCAATTGATAAAATTAAATTTCTTGATAGTTTAAGGAAATCAAACAATTATAAATATCTCATTTCTGTAGATGGCGGAATTAATGAAGAGACTTCAAAATTAGTTAAGGCAGTTGGAGTTGATGTACTTGTTGCTGGATCTTATGTATTTAATAGTGAAAATGCAGAAGAGAAAATCACTTCATTAAGATGATAATTAATATATTCACTGGTCCACTAAACTATGATATTGATATGTTATATAAGGAGACCAAAGAAGAAGTTAACATTTGTGTTGACCAGGGATGTAAAATAGCATTAGCTTCAAAAATACGTATTCATAAGGCTATTGGTGATTTTGATAGCTTGGATATCGATATTTATGAAGAATTAAAGCGTGAAGTAAATGATATTATTGAACTGAATAGTATCAAGGATTATACAGATACTTATACAGCAGTAAAAGAAGCTTTAAAACTTAATCCTGATCAAATAGTAATTTATGGAGCACTTGGCAATAGAATAGATCATTCCATTGCGAATATCATGTTACTCAAACTTGGCAATATAACGATATTGAATAACACAACAAGAATGAAAATGTTAAATCCAGGTAAGTATGAGATAAACAACGAGTATCAATATATATCCTTTTTTGCAGAAGAGGATGTATTCAACTTGAACTTGAAGGGTTTTAAATATGAATTAAACAACATTACTCTAACTGAGGAAAATCCTTTATGTATAAGTAACGAGGGTAGCGGAACCATCTCTTTTGATGAGGGAGTTCTACTAGTTATCCAAAATAATGATTAAACGAAAAAAGGACCCAAATTGGGTCCTTTTTCAAAAAGAAAGGGGGAGATGTACTTTTTCTTGGGTAATGATACTAATTGTTCAAATTAGCCAAGCTATCAAGGATGTACATCCTCAAATATATTCATATTAGCATCACTGCTATTGGAATGCATTAAAAATGGCCGTTAGGCCATAAAAAAAGCCGAGACTATCGGCTAAAATAGTAACATTTTTTTTATTAAGCGCGTTTTACAAGACCGCTTTTCAACGCTCTAGTAGAAACTAAAACTCTTTTAACTTCACCGTTTTCATCAACGATTCTTACTTTTTGCAGGTTAGCTTTCCATCTTCTTCTTGATGAATTCATTGCATGTGAACGTTTATTACCGCTCATACCTTTTTTTCCTGTTGCGAAACATACTCTTGCCATAATCTTGTACCTCCATTCACATATTGGATTTAACAGCATATATAATTCTAGCACAAAAAAATGAAAAATCAAGTAAAAACCTAAAAAAGTTCAAATAGTTTTTTACATATATATATATAAGGAAAAGAAGCATCTTAATTGATATATCGGCTGTATTGTTTGATAATCAAAGTATGAGTGAATTTTCATATAAAAACCATCAAAAACCGGGAAAGCCCATAAGAGTTGCATTATATATTTAAGTGTGATAAAATATCAAGGACTTTTCAAAGAAGTGTGAAAACAAAAATAATGTATTTATATAATGGAGGAAAACTATGAACCCAACTGTAATTGATGGTAACTTAATGAAGTTGATTATTACAAACGGAACAATAGCTTTAAGAAACGATCACCAAAGAATCAACGAATTGAATGTATTCCCAGTACCTGATGGAGATACTGGAAGTAACATGCAATCTACAATGATGAGTGGTGTAAAAGCTATTTCAGGTTTGGAAGATGAAACTTGCGAAAAAGTTGCAAAGACATTATCAAGAGGATTATTAATGGGAGCAAGAGGAAATAGTGGGGTTATACTTTCACAATTATTTAGTGGTTTTGCGAAAGCATTTACCGGTGAAGAAAATGTGAACGCAGTTCATTTTGTTGAAGGACTACAACAAGGAGTTAAACAAGCATACAGTGCTGTTATAAATCCAGTTGAAGGTACAATATTAACTGTAGCTAGAGAAGCAGCGGATAAGGTTTCAGAGATCGTTAAAGAAGACAGCGATTTACTTGAAATAATGGAAATATATATTAAAGAAGCATATGAGTCATTAGAAAGAACACCTGATCTTTTACCAGTGTTAAAAGAAGCAGGAGTTGTAGATAGTGGTGGTGCTGGATTTAATGTAATAGTAGACGGAATTATCTTAGCTCTTAAGGGAGAGATTTTAGAGGATTCTAAATTCAATACTGTATCAAGCGTATCATCTGAATTACCAAGCTATAGTGCAAGTGGTGAAGATTTTGGTTATTGTACAGAGTTCATCATTTCATTAAAAGATGGTAACAAGTTTAATAAAGATAAATTTACAAAACGTATTGGACGTTTTGGAGATAGTTTAGCTGTTGTAGCTGATGAAGATATCTGTAAAGTTCATATCCATACAAAAACTCCTGGAGATGTTTTAAACTTCGGACAACAATATGGTAATTTTGCTACTTTAAAGATTGAAAACATGACACTACAACACAGTGAAACATTATTGCATTCACACCAAGAAGGTGATGATTGTGGACATGAACATGGTAAATATGATCCTAACGGAAATCCAAGTAAATACGGTATTCTAACTGTAGTAAATGGAGAAGGATTAAAAAGCACATTCTTAGAAATGGGTGTATCTTGCGTTATCAACGGTGGACAAACTATGAATCCTTCAACTGAAGAATTTGTGACTGCTATTGAAAATATGAACGCAGAAAACATTATTATTATTCCAAACAATAAAAACATATTCTTAAGTGCAGAACATGCAGCTAAGTTGATAGAAGATAGAAAAGTAACTGTTTTACCAGCAAAAACTATTGCTCAAGGTTATGCATCACTAACAATGTTTGATTCTAACCAAGATTTGGACACTAACATTGCTGAGATGAATGACTTAATAGCTAATGTAAAAACTGGTGAAGTAACTTATGCTGTCCGTGATACTGAAATTAACGGTGTAAAAATTGCCAAAGATGAATACATGGGAATTGCCAACGGTAAAATCGTATGTAGTCATAAAGAACGTGATTTAACAGTTAATCATTTAGTAGACAAATTAGTAGATGAAGATGCTGAAATCGTTACAATTATGCACGGTAAAGGTGTAGAAGAAAATGAATTAAAAGAACTAGGGTTATACCTAGATCAAAAATTCCCAGAAATCGAAGTTGAATTCATTGATGGTAATCAAGATATCTATTCATTCATTATCGCAGTTGAATAAATAATATAAGGACCCAAGTGGTCCTTTTTTATTGCGTATTGCACAAATTTCGGTAACGGTTTCGCTATTTTAATGTAAACACTTGTACACATGTATAACTTGTTATACAATGTGATTGTACAATTAACTGAGGAGTGTTCAAATGAAACCCAAATTACAATTACAAGAAAATGGAAATTTCAGCATAGATAATGTAGACTTTTTGAGTTATACATATTTCCCTTTAACTAATTTTAAATCAGTGAAAAGTGTTGTTTCACCTTCATTGAATGGAAGTATGACAACTGATCAAAATAGTTTCCTATTAATGCCAGTATCAAATGAAGATTCTCATAACTCATTTATGAATAGAAACGTTTATTTTAAAGTAGATAATGACTTCACTTGGAGCATAACTGGAAATACACCATATCAAATGCTTAATAAAGATCAGGTTTCCTTAGAGGCTGATTTTTTAACACATAAAATTATTAGAAAAAACAATAATTTTACAGTAGAAGTTGAGAGCTTTGTTCCAATGGAAGATGTAAACCAAGAACTACATAGAATCACATTTACAAACAACTCAGACAATTCAATCGAAATTAAACCTGTAGTTGGAGTCCCATTGTATAGTAGAAGTGCTGATAATATACGAGATCATAGACACGTTACGTCATTACTTAACAAGGCACAAATCAAAAAGAATGGTTTAACCAATAAACCGACGTTTAGTTTTGATGAAAGAGGACATATATTAAACGATACCTGTTACAGTGTGTATTCATATAGTGAAACTGAGATAAAACGTTACTGGCCAATTTTAGAAGAGTTTATTGGTGAAGGACGTAATCTCTTAGATCCAATCGTTGTAAAAGAAGAAATTCAAAACGATTATAAACCTGGAGATATAGTTTCTGGATATGAATTAACAGCAGGGTTCGAGTATGAGCAAATCAAATTAGAAACCGGAGATAGTTTTACAGTAATTCTCTCTTTTAAAATAGATAAGGATGGGAAAGAACAAGTTATTACAACAGAGGAATTTACCCGTTTAAAAGATGCGAATAATTTAGCTTGGAATAATGAAATTCAGAACTTAGAAATAACATACAACGACAATACATATAATGGTTGGTTAAAATGGGTATCTTTACAGCCTACATTTAGAAGAATATATGGTAACTCATTTCTACCTCATCATGACTACGGTCGCGGTGGAAGAGGTTGGAGAGACTTATGGCAAGATTTGCTTGCACTAATTCTTATGAAACCAGACACAGTTAGAGAATCATTATTAAACAACTTTCAAGGTGTTAGAATAGATGGATCAAACGCAACTATTATTGGAGAAAATCCAGGTGAGTTTCTTGCTGATAGAAACAATATTGCCAGAGTGTGGATGGATCATGGTAGCTGGCCTTTATTAACTACTAAGCTTTATCTAGATAAAGTGAAAGACGAGAGTTTCTTATTAGAGGAAATACCATACTTCAAAGATCAATTTACACATTACACTAAACAAATAGACAAAAAACACAATCAGAATGATTCAACATTAAAGACAATCAACAATGAGACATATAATGGTACAGTATTAGAACATCTAATCATTCAAAACTTAGTACCCTACTACAATGTTGGTAAACACAATAATATCAGGTTAGAGGATGCCGATTGGAACGATGGATTAGATATGGCGCATAGAAATGGAGAAAGTGTTGCTTTCTCATGTATGTATGCAGATAACTTGGTAGTATTATCAACTATCCTAAAATCACTACATTCAAAAGGAATTACAAGTGTTAATCTTTTAAATGAGTTAGATATATTATTAGTAAGAGTTGATAATAAAGATATTAAAAATAAACACAAAATATTACAGAAATATTTTGACTCTATAAATACAACGATTAAAGGAACTAAGAAGAATTTTGATTCACTTGAAATTGCCAAAATACTTGAAGAAAAAGGGAATGCATTAAAAGCCCATATAAGTAAGAATGAATGGCTATCTTCTAAAGAATACTCGTGGTTTAATAGTTATTATGATGACAATTCAAACAGACTAGACAACATTGAAAAAGGGAATATGACAATCACAGGACAAGTATTCGCTATAATGAGTAATGTTGCTAGTAACGAACAAGTTTCTGAAATAGTGAAATCTGTAGATCATTATCTATTTGATGAGAATGTTGGAGGATATAAACTAAACACCAATTTCAATCAAGTGAAAACAAATATGGGAAGATTATTTGGATTTGCATATGGTCATAAAGAAAATGGAGCTATGTTTAGTCATATGGCTGTAATGTACGCAAACGCACTATATAAAAGAGGTTTCGTAAAAGAAGGACACAAAGTTCTGAATACGATTTATAATCATTGCATTGACATAGAAAAATCAAAAATGTACCCAGGGATTCCTGAATACATAGATCCAAAAGGAAGAGGAATGTATCCTTACCTTACTGGTTCTGCTAGTTGGTATATATTAACTGAAGTTAATGAAGTCTTCGGAATAAAAGGTGATTTTGGAGATTTGGTGATAGAACCAAAACTACTTAAACATCAGTTCAACAACGGATTAGCAACTATTAAAACAATGATTCAAAGTAAACTTATAGAAGTTCAAATCCAAAACCCAAAGGAATTAGATTTTGGAGAATACTATATCGAAAAAGTGATTATTGGTAATACAGAAGTTTCAGTGGATAGAACTATACATGGAGTTAAGATTTGTGACTCAATAGAAAACGACATAATTAAGGTGGTTCTAAATGGAAAGTAAAATAGAAATATTAGACTTTAAACACGAAGGTTATAAGAAACTTGTCACATATGATTCTTGGAGAGTAGCAATGTTAAACTACATAGAGAACTTAAACCCTCTATTAATAGATAGTGTTCAAGCGCACTTAAAGACCGATGAAACATTCATTTTACTAGAAGGTAAATGTATTCTTTACCTTTGTGATGTGGTGGATGATGTAGTAGTTGATACTCAAGGGATTGATATGGAACAACATAAAGTTTACAACATAAAAAAAGGAGTGTATCACACTCATACGTTAAGCATGGACGGAAAAGTCCTAATTGTTGAAAATGAGGATACAGCTGATTATAACTCTCCTAGAATTTATATTGATGAGGAAATTCAAAATAGATTTCACGCAATAATGAGCAGATTATGGAAATAAAAGACAGAGAAATCTGTCTTTTTTGTTATTTATTATACAATACTGTATAATAGGGATAAAGAGTTGAGAGGTGATTATGTGAAGAAGTTATTACTTGTTTTATTAGTACTAGTAAACATTATGTTTTTGTCTGCATGTAATACAGATAAAACGATTAAAATAGGATATTCAAATAATCTTTCAGCGAGCGCTGGAGAACTGGGTATTGATGGTATGTATGGTGCACAGTTAGCTGTTAAAGAAATCAATGATAATGGTGGAATCAATGGAAAGCAACTAGAACTAATTGTAATGGATGATACTGGAGATTCTGATACAGCTGTTGAGATAGATAATGAATTAAAAGCACAAGGTTGTGTTGCAATCATTGGTCATGGGCTTAGTTCAGTAGCTGAAGCTACAATTCAAAACGCAAATCTAAATGATATTCTTTTGATTAGTCCAACGATTACAAGCACGGCTTACAATGACTTAGATGATAACTTTTTAAGAGTCATTCCCTCAGTTGATCAACAAGGTATAAAACTTGCGAATACAATGTATGAGACACATTTAGGTGAAACGATCATTTTATACGAAGATAGAAATAGTGCGTTTTCTATACCACTTTATGAAGCGTTCTCTACTCAATCAAATATATACGGGGTACCAGTTTTAGAAGAACATATTCATTCATTCACAGGAAATAGTTTTTCTGAGTATGAAAGAATGAGTGAAATAATAAATAATAGTATGATAAACAATGTTCTGATTATTGGATCATCATACGATACATCGAGTATAGTACAAAAATTGGAAAGAGAAGTAAACTTGTATGTATCATTATGGAGTACTACAAGTGATTTGATTGGTTTAAGTGGAAACAATATTGAAGGGACACATATTATAAACTTCTTTGATATTTACAACACTTCAGAAAAGTATTTAGGTTTTACTGAGACATTTACTGAAAGATTTGGTGTTGAACCTTCGTTCTCATCAATGCTTTCTTATGAAGCGGTATATATACTAGCAGAAGCATTAGAAACCGCAGATGATTATTCTGCTAGTTCACTTAAACAAGAGATTTTAGATATCAAAGAATTTGATGGTATCATGGATACTATAACCTTCGATCAATTTGGAGATATTGACAGAAAGGTATATTCATTTGTTATCCATAATGGTGAATATGTGGTGATAGACGATGAAAATAATTGAAAAAACAATGAAGAATACATCTTTAAAATTAGTTTTTTCAATAATTTTCATAGGTGTGATTTTA
Source organism: Candidatus Izemoplasma sp. (assembly GCF_982632705.1). Lineage (NCBI taxonomy): Bacteria > Bacillati > Mycoplasmatota > Mollicutes > Candidatus Izemoplasmatales > Candidatus Izemoplasmataceae > Candidatus Izemoplasma > Candidatus Izemoplasma sp. Next base: position 14,974 of record NZ_CEXEES010000014.1, read on the forward strand.
GTATCCGTATTAATATACTTTCTGTTTTTTAAGACATATTTGGAAGATCAAATTATTGATAGAATGTATAAGCAAAATTCAATCATTACCCTGAATACTAAAGAGTACATAGATGAAAACTTTCAAGGTAATGTCAATTTAGTACTCGGTATCGAAGGGTTTTTTGATATCCTCGAAAGTCCTACGGACGAAGATTTTGAACATTATATGGATGAGTTAAGTGAAGAAGTTGAGGTTTTTTATAGAGTTGAAGTCTTATCAAATGATATGACAACCGAATATGTATATCCTTATGATGAAAATGCGATCGGAATTGATCATTCAACAGACAATGAGCTCATTGCACTTACAGAACCTCATCAATATGAATGGTTAGAACCTCAGATATCAATTGTTGATGACGGTTTAACTGTTTCTCTTTTGTATAGAACAGAGACGAGGTACATAATCGCTGTTTTCGATCTTGATTTCTTTGAAAGTATACATTCTCTATTAAGTGATATAAACAAAGATAAAGAGATGATGATTCTCAACGAGTATGGAATCATTATATTTGATAGTGGTTCAGATAAAGATTTATACAAAATGAGATATGAAAAGTTCGACTCTCTAACACCTGTATCACCAAGTAGTGATTCAGTGATAGTTGATGTAAATAATATAGAATCAGTATTAAGTATTCGAGAACTTGACAGCCAGAATTGGTATATTTCTATTTACGAATCTAAGGAATCATCATATCAGTTCCTAAACCAATTATCGAGGAATTACTGGTATTTAATTACGATTATCACCATTCTTTACATTATTTCTGCACTGCATTTCTATAATATAATAGGTAACAATCTAAAAAGAATTAAGAGTAATCTAGAAGAAATTACCTCAGGAAAGTATGGACTGCAAATTGAAGGTATGCCATATAAAGAGATTCAGGGAATTGTAGAAGAATTTAATGTAATGTCAAACACGTTACAACAATCTAGAAATCAATTAGAAGAAATTGCATACAAGGATAAATTAACAGGACTTCATTCAAGAAATTACTTAAGAAAAATTACAAATGATATAATTGATTCATCTCCTGAAATGCAACTGTATGTATTCTATATTGACTTAACAAGATTCCATATTATTAACGAGTCTTACGGTTATGAATTTGGAGATGAAGTTCTAAAGAAAGTAGCTGAAAGATTAGAACACTCTCTTCAACCAATGGGAACATTAGGTCGTATTGAAAGTGATGAGTTTGTAATCGTTTGTGGATCGCAACATGAACCCGTATCTAGTTCAAAAAATATACTAAAACTATTTGATGAGTCTTTTGATTTTGACTTGAAGGAAGTAGTGTTGTCACCATCTATTGGAGTCTCTAGGTATCCAGAAGACGGTGCAGACTTTGAAGAATTACTTTCAAACGCAAATATCGCATTGCTACAGGCAAAGCAGAACAAAGAAATAAGTTATGCAGTTTTTGAAAATGAATTACTTGAACAGTTTAACAGGAAACTTGAAATTGAAATTTCCATAGAAAAAGCTTTTACAAACAATGAGTTTATCGTCGAATTTCAGCCAGTACTTAACATTGATGATGAATCAATCAGAGGGTTTGAAGCACTTAGTAGATGGCAACATCCAACTTTAGGTAAGCTAAGTCCAGGTGAGTACATTGATACGTTGGAACAACTTCAAAAAATACACGTTTTAGATAAATACACTCTTAGAGAATCTCTGAAACAGGTAAATAGATTGAATAGACGTTATGATCAGAAATTTGTTATTAGTGTGAATATTAGTGGATTGACAATTCTGAGAGATGACTTTGTGAGTATGATCAAAGAGACCTTAAAAAAATATAATTTTGATCCTAATTGCCTTGAACTAGAATTAACGGAGACAGTGTTCATAGATGATTTTAGTAAAATTAAATCTATAATGCACGAGTTATCTTCAATTGGAGTTAGATTTAGTGAAGATGATTTTGGAGATGGGTATAGTTCATTGAATTATTTAGTTGAACTAGAACTGGATACTTTGAAGATCAGTAGGACAATACTAGAAAATCTTAAAGCCAATATTAATAATAGAATCCTTGTTGAAGCTATTGTTAGATTGTCTAAAGAACTAGGGTTTGAAACAGTTGTAGAAGGAGTAGAAGATTACGAGATGCTTCAGATATTTAAAGAACTTGAATGTACATATGTTCAAGGATATTACTTCTATAGACCACTTGATTATTTCAACCTAGTCAAAGAATTAGATGAGAAGTTCAAATAAAAAGCACTTGCCTAAGGCAAATGCTTTTTTTTATTATTCAGTTGGTTCTTCGTAAACAACAACTTCAATTACATTAGATTCCATTTGGTCTAATACATTCCCATCTTGGTCTAATAATGTTAATTGATATACATAATTTCCAGTTTCTGTGATTTCATCTAATAATGCAGTTTTTAATGATCCATATTCTAATGTTAAATGATAGAAGTCTTCTGTTTCTAAGCGTCTTTCTACTCTGATCATTGCTACTTCATCTTTAATAATGTCCCAGTAAACATGAACTTTTTCATCCCAATTGTAGTAACCTTCGAAATTACCGATCTTAGCGTTTTCTTTTAATCTTATGTAGTATTCAGTAACTTGCTCATCTACAACTTCACCAAGGTCATTTACTGCGCTTACTTTGAAGAAATAGTTTCCATCAGGTAAGTCTTTTATTTGTAATGATGAAGTGACACGAGGTACTTCAATATATTCAGTCCAGTTTTCTTGATCTAATGAATATGAGATTACATGTGTAGTATAACTACCTTGACTTCCCCACCATAGATAAATTGAATTATCATGGATGTTTTGGTTTCCATCTAAGTAATATACATCTGTTGGTTCGTCTAAATTTAGATTATCGTAAGATACAACAACTTCGTTCCAACAAACTGCAGATCCCATTTCGTTTTCTAACTCATCGTAACCAGTGATTCTATAAGTATATACACCTTCAACAAGCTCATACACTCTTACATAATCTTTGTACCAGTTATTATTGTCAATGATTTCAGTTTCTTCTTCTAATATAACTTCCCAAGTTAATCCACCATCACTTGATTTTTCAATCATAAAGAATTTTACAAATTGTTGGTTGAATCCAAAGTTGAATTCTACTTCTCCAGTTGATTGATTATGCCAAGCATTTAAGTGATAAACATGTTCCGGTATTTGAATAGTAAATTCCATAGACTCTAAACTATCTAGTTCCTCACCGTTCTCATCTAATACAATTACTTTGTATACATAAGTTCCAGGTGCTAAATTTTCATCTTCATGCATAGTTTTTAAAGACCCAAATTCACCAATGACTTCATATTCTGTATCAAGAGTTCTACGTTCTAGAACTACAACTTCAACAGTATCATTCATAAATTGCCAATCTAGATTAATACTATTTGAATCCCATTCAACCCATCCGTTAAATCCACCTAGTAGAGCATCTTGTTTAACTCTAACTGCTTCGGTTGAATCGATTGATGCAACAACATTATCTTCATTTATTGCACTTACTCTATAGAAATATAATCCGTCTGTTAGTTCTTCAAATGAGAATGATTGAGCGATACGTGGTACTTCAGCTACAAGTTCCCAGTTTTCTTGATCTACAGATTTCTCTAATAGGAATCCTTCAAAATCTCCCGATGCATCCCACCATAGATTAACCATTTTAGAGTAAGTATCAAAGTTACCGCTTATATGCCATAACTCAGGTATTCCATCAAATTGTTTGTTATCAAATGATACGTTGATTTCACCCCATGAGTTCATTTCTTGAAGAAACTCATTGTTTTCGTCAAATGCTACCATTTTGAATACATAATTACCTTCGTCAAACTCATAATATAATAGTTGATTCTTAGAGAATCCTTCATCATCTAAAACCAGTTCAGCTTCAATGATTTGTTCCCAAGTTAATCCACCATCACCTGATTTTTCAATAACGATATACGAAATACTAAATTCATTTACACCGAAATTGAATTGTACAACACCACTACCTGAATCAAACCAAGTGTCAAAGTGATAGATGTATTGTGGTTCGTTAACATAGATAGAGAAATCATCTGATTCAAACCTTGAATCTCCAAATTCATCCACTACAACGATCTTAAATCTTACATCTCCATAAATACTATAATTGTATGATATGATTTCATCATCGACTTGATAGTCGTTAAATTGATGAACTTCTTCCCATTCCCCTAATAATTCATTATACATTTTTAAATGTATTGATTCTAAAGCAACCTCACCAGTTTCTTCATCTTCTTTTGGTTCTGGTATCTTATACGATATATGAATTTCTTGCATTCCTTCATCAAACCAGAGATTTGCCTCTACTTGATTTCCCCCAAGTAATTCATCACAACCAGATAAAATAAACATTCCTGCGAATAACGTTAGTCCAATTAATAATCTTTTCATATAATTACCTCCTAATTATGTTTTGAAAAGGGTCCAAATTGTATAAAAAAATATACAATCTGGGTAGATTGTACAAAGTTATCTTTGTGCAATCCAGCCAGCGTAGGTTTAACCCGTAGCTCTGTGATTTTGCGTCTACACGTTTCCATGTATTTGCCTTTTATAACTTCATTGTAGGAGAAGATACTTTGAATATCAAGAGAAACTGAAAAGTTTCACATCATATACACAACTACAATATGGACATACACATTATAAACACAACTATAGCACTTTAGTGACTACGATGATAAACTGGTCAATAGTTTGCTTTTACGATACACCCTCTTTTTTAAGGAATGAGTCCTCATCTGTGTTATAATAAATTTAACGTTTAATAATCTTTTATGAGGTGAATATATGGATATTAAGAAAATAGAATTATATGTAAAATCTAAACTTGAATTTGAGTCAAGCGGACATGATTATCTACACGCTTTGAGAGTTCTTGAGAACTCGAAAAAATTGATTACTGATTCAGTTGATCAAGATGTTGTTTACATTTCAGCTTTGATTCATGATTTGATTGATCATAAACTTGAAGAAAAGCATAAAGCAAAAGAGTCTGACATTATCACACTATTAAAAGAATCTAGATTAAAAGAAGAACAGATTGAATCGGTATTAGATATAATTAAGAATATCTCATTCTCAAAAGGTAATGTTCCATCATCATTAGAAGGTAAAATAGTTCAAGATGCAGATAGATTAGATGCTCTTGGTGCAATAGGAATTGCAAGAACATTCGCGTATGGTGGCAAAAACAATCGCCTAATATATAATAAAGATAGCATTGATGATACAGATTCGGTTTCACACTTCTATCAAAAACTATTTAAGTTGTCAGAATTAATGAATACAGAAAAAGGAAAACAAGAAGCATTAGAACGTACAAAATTCATGAAACAATTTATAATGAAGCTAGATGAAGAAACTGGAGGAGACTTATGATTATTAGAGAAAGTTACACATTAAGCAACAATGTAAAAATTCCAAAAATCGGATTAGGTACATGGCAAGTAAAAGAAGGCGATGAAGTATACAAAAGTGTTATAGCAGCTCTGAAGAACGGGTACAGACATATTGATACCGCAGAAGGTTACCAAAATGAAAAAGGTGTAGGAGAAGCTGTAAGAGATAGTGGAATACCAAGAGAAGAGATATTTGTTACAAGTAAGTTAGAGTCGCATATAAAAACTTATGAAGGAGCAAAAGAAGCATTTAAGAAAACGTTAGACGAACTAGGATTTGACTATTTAGATTTATTCCTAATACATGCACCTTGGCCTTGGAGTAATATGGGACAAAACTGTGATGAGGGAAATGTCTTAGCATACAAAGCTATGGAAGAACTATATAACGAAGGACTTATAAGAGCCATTGGTGTTTCGAACTTTGAACCAAAACACTTAGATAACCTATTAGCTAACACAACTATAGTACCTCATGTCAATCAAATTGGATATTTTATTGGTTTAGATCAATCCAAAACAATTGAATACTGTAATGAAAGAAACATATTTATAGAGGCATACAGTCCACTTGGTATAGGCTATCTACTAAGTAACGAAGACATAAAAACAGTGGCAGACAAATACTCTAAATCAAGTGCACAAATATGTATTAGATACTTACTACAGAAAAATGTTGCACCATTACCTAAAAGTGTAAACGAGAATAGAATCATTCAAAATACTGAAGTTGATTTTGAAATATCCAAAGAAGATATGACGTTCTTAGACACAATAAAAGGTGACCCAAGAAGATGGGATTAAAAAGGTAATTTATTACCTTTTTTTATATGTTATAATATAGAAGTGAGGTGACATATGAGTCATTTAGAAAGTATAAAGGGAATTGGCCCTAGAATGAAAGAGAAACTAAATCGTAATAAAATTTACGATTGTTTTGATATCATTAATAGATTCCCAACTAGATACGAAATATACCAACTCATAACACTAAAAGACGCTGTAGATAGCGAACGAATCACTATTGAAGGTAAAGTAATAAGTGTGCCTAATGTGGCATTCATAAGAAGAAATTTTACAAGGTTATCATTTAACGTAGTTATAGAAGAACGTCAATTCAAAGTCTCAATTTTTAATCGTGAGTATTTAAAAAGCATTCTAGACTTAGGAGAAGATATTGTCTTAACAGGAACAATTGATCGTCTAAAAAACTCATTTACAGCAACAACTTTAAAACTTAAACGTAATTTTAAGAATGAAATAGAACCTATTTATGGATTAGATGGAATCAGTGATTCTCAATTTAATAAACTATTTAAACTGAGTTATGAGGAGTATGGTCGTTTCATAGAAGATGACATGCCTGAATATCTATTAAAGAAATATAAATTAATCAATTATGGAAATCTTCTAAAAATTGTCCATAACCCAATAACTATGAAAGATTTGTCTAAGATTGAACGAAGAATCAAATATGAAGAATTGTTCAAGTTTCAGTTTAAAATTCAATATCTTAGATTAAAGAACAAATCAAAGAAATCGGTATTAAAGAAATATGATATTAATGAAGTAAAAGCATTTATTTCATCATTGCCTTTTGAATTAACGGATGACCAAAAAAAAGCAACGAATGAAATTATGAAAGACATAAAATCTCCGTACATAATGAATCGTTTACTTCAAGGAGACACAGGTAGTGGAAAAACCGTTGTTAGTGCAATCACAATACTTGCCGTATTGAGCAGTGGACACAGTGTTGCCATGATGGCACCAACCGAGATACTCGCAAAGCAACATTTTAAAACATTATCGAACTTCTTTAAACATACTCCATATAAAATAGTGTTTTTAACTGGTAAAATGACGAATGCTCAACGAAAAATTCAGTTAGATATCATAAAAAATAACAAGTCATTGATTATAGGAACACACGCTCTATTTAGTGATGATGTATTATATAAAGAACTAGGATATGTAATCACAGACGAACAACATAGATTTGGAGTGAACCAAAGAAAAAAATTGAGAGAAAAAGGGTTTAACCCAGATGTTCTATATATGTCAGCAACACCAATACCAAGAACACTTGCAATATCTTTGTTTGGAGATATGGACATTTCAACTATTAGAGAAAGACCTAAAAATAGACAAAAAGTTGAGACCAAGCTTTTTACAAACACGCAAAAGGACTTAGTATATATGCTGATTGATGAACAATTGAAACTCAATCATCAAGTATATGTAGTTACACCATTGATTCTAGAAAGTGAATCACTAGATTTAAACAATGCACAAAGAGTGTATAGCGATCTAAGAAAAAGATTCAGTAACCATACAATTGGTATAATCCATTCAAAAATCAAACAGGAAGACAAAGAAAAGATTATGGATATGTACCAAAATAATGAAATCAATCTACTTGTATCAACAACAGTGATCGAAGTTGGTGTTGATGTACCTAATGCAAGTTTAATGGTCGTACTTGATAGTGACAGATTTGGATTATCACAACTTCATCAACTCCGTGGTAGAATTGGGAGATCTGACATAAAATCGTATTGTCTACTTGTATATAAGGAAGATAGTGAATCAAAAGGTAGACTTGAAGTCTTAGAAACAGTGGATGATGGATTTGAGTTAAGTGAACAGGATTTGAAACTCAGAGGTCCAGGAGATTTCTTTGGATATAGACAATCAGGAGACATGAAATTTAGAAAAGCTCATATTGTAAATGATCATAAAATTCTTGAGGTTGCTCGCAATGATGCGTTAGAAATACTAACAAACAAAGAATCATATAGTAGAAAAGAGTATTCAAAGTTGTTTAGTTACTTAAAAAGCATGTTAAAGAAATCAAATTTTGACTAAATATGATATAATAAATTTGGCTTAATCAAATAATGAAATACAAGAGGTGAAAGCAATGATAAAATTAGCAATTGATGCAATGGGTGGAGATTACGCACCAAAGGAACAAGTAGAAGGCGCAATGCTTGCTGTTAAAAACATTAAAGACATAGAACTTACTCTATATGGGGACAAAGTAGAGATAATGAAATATCTTACAAACACTGAAAGAATTACAATCGTTCAATCAGAAGGAGTAATTGATATGGGTGAAAAAGACCCAATAAGAGCAATTAGATCTAATAGGAATTCTTCGATGGCACTTGCTTTATCAAGTGTTAGAAGTGGAGATAATGATGGAGTTGTAAGCAGTGGAGCTACACAAGCTTTAATTGCCGGGGCTCATATTTTAGTAGGTAGATTGAAAGCGATGAAAAGAACGGCAATCGCACCATTGATTCCCAATGTAAAAGGTGAAAGTTATATCTTATTAGATGCTGGTGGAAATCTACAAATCACTCCAAAATATATGCATCAACAAGCAACTTTTGCAGCAGTTTATGCAAAAGAAGTAATGGGTATTGAAAATCCAAAAGTTGGTTTGATTAATATAGGTACAGAACCAGGTAAAGGTAGAGAAATAGATAAAGAAGCATTTGAAGAATTCAGTAAATCTGAAAACTTTGAATTTGTTGGAAATGTTGAACCAAAAGAAGTATTAGATCCTCCTTGTGATATTTTAATCAGTGATGGATTTACGGCTAATATAGTAATGAAGTGTATTGAAGGGACAGCAAAAGGTCTTGGTAAAATATTGAAACAAGAAATAACAAAAGGATTTATGGGTAAAATAGGATCTTTAATCTTAAAAAGTAGATTAGGTAATTTCAAAAAACGATTGAGTTCAGAAGACATTGGTGGAGCTATGATATATGGTCTACGTGGTGTTGTTGTAAAAGCACAAGGTAGCAGTAAAGCATATGGATTTAGTAGTGGTATCAGACAAGCTGCAACAATCGTTAGATCTGACGTTTTAAATAAAGTGAAGGCAGTATTAGAATAATGACAGAATTAGAACTTTATTTTGGGTTAGACTTTGACAGTAAAGAGTTGTTAAAAAAAGCACTCACTCATTCATCATATGCAAATGAGAATAACTGTGAAAGCAACGAACGTCTAGAATATGTAGGAGATGCTGTACTTGACCTACTTATGGGAGAGTATCTGTATAAAAAATATCCAGAATTTCAAGAAGGAGATCTTACAAAGAAACGAGCAAAGAATGTTTGTGAATCTGCATTAGTAGAATATGCAAAAGAATGCGATTTAAAAAAATATTTACTCCTTGGAAAAGGGGAAGAAAAATCAGGTGGTCGTGATAGAATTGCCCTTCAAGCAGATGCCTTTGAAGCACTTATTGGGGCTGTTTATATGGACAAAGGACTACTAGAAACAAGAAAGATATTTGACAAAGTTGTGATTCCTGTAAGCGAACGAGACACAGAAGATAACTTCGTTGACTACAAATCATACCTACAAGAGTTAGTCCAGTCAGATAAACGTTCTCTAGTTTACCGCATTGTAAAAGAGAGTGGACCATCACATGATAAAACCTTCCAAACAAGAGTATATATGGATGATATTCTAATGGGTGAAGGTATTGGTAAAAGTAAGAAAATCGCTGAACAAAACGCAGCGGAAATGGCATTAAAAAAACTTGCCATCAGGTCAATAAAATTTTAAGAGATTGTTTGAAAAAATAATCTTTTTTTTGCATTTTTTTGTGTTATAATATATTTCCAAGTGGGGTGGAATAATGGAAATCAAAGAGTTAAAAAGGTTCATAGAAAAAAACATAGTTGACTTCTCTGAACTATTACTAAATAATTACTACAAGTTAGGACTAGATGAAACAGATGCTGTTATTCTAATTAAACTAAGATACTTAATGAACAAGAATGTTCCGTTTATAAGCCCAAAACAACTTTCAGAAACATTATCTATCTCATCTCAAACTACCGCAAAAAGATTAAACGCTTTAATCGACAAAGAAATTCTAAGATTAGAATTGGTTCGTGGTGAGAATGGAAAAGAAAGAGAAAGCTATTCACTTGATCGTATATACGAGTTAATATTACTGAGTGATGAACCAAAAGAGAAGATGACTAAAGAAAAAGAATTAGTTGAATTATTTGAGACTGAATTCAATAAACCTTTAAGTGTTTTAGATATACAAACCATCACCAAGTGGTTGAATGAAGACAAATACACTTTCGACCAAATTAAAGACGCATTATTTCTAGCTGTAAAGGCTAGAAGGAAATCTATCAAGTATGTTGATGGGATCTTACTAAAAGAGGCTGAAGCACCAAAAAAAGTGTATAAAAAGACAAATCTAATGAGAGATCTACATAAAATATGGGAAAGATAGAAAAGGTATTAGATGTCCTACAAAATTTATTCCCAAATGCAGAATGTGAATTGGTTCATTCAAATGGTTTTGAGTTGTTGATTGCTGTAATGTTAAGCGCACAAACAACTGATAAATCAGTAAATCTTTTAACCAAAAATTTATTCAGTAAATATAAAACTCCACAAGACTATGTCGATGTGGAGTTATCAATATTAGAACAAGATTTAAAGAGAATAGGTCTTTATAAGAATAAAGCTAAAAATTTAAAAGCACTGAGTTTAAAAATAATAACAAATTTCAATAATATGGTACCATCAAGTCAAGTAGAGTTAGAATCATTACCTGGAGTTGGTAGGAAAACTGCGAACGTTGTATTAAGTGTATGGTTCAATGTTCCTAGAATTGCAGTTGATACTCATGTAGAAAGAGTATCAAAGAGATTGAAGTTGGCTTATAAAAAGGATTCAGTTGTTAAAGTAGAAGAAAAACTGATGAGAAAATTACCCAAAAACAAATGGAGTGATACTCACCATAAAATGATTTTCTTCGGAAGGTATCATTGCACTGCGAGAAACCCAAAATGTAATGATTGCCCATTAAAAGACGAATGTCGATACCCAAATATTTAGAGACTTAGGTCTCTTTTTTTATTTATTCTTAAAATATACATATTTATTTGTTATAATGGTATTAGAGTATAAGGAGTTGATTTGATGAATGTAAAGAATCCAGAGAAGATAAAATTTAGAGAACGTGAGAATGTTAGAACCTCATTTAGTCTAAAAGGTATTGGAAAAAATTCAAAATTAGTTGTTTTGACAGATCAAAGAATTTATTTCGCAGGATCATCTAAAAAGAAATTAAAGAGAAATTACGGAATTGATTTCATAAATCTAGATTCAGTAACAGCTGGTTCAGTATCCAAGCAAAAGGGTATCTTGTTTAAGCTTATCTTTTTACTGACACTTGTAGTTGGAGCAGCATTTACACTTGCTGATCCATTGAAAGATAGTTTCTCACTACTTTATGATATACTTGGTAACATTGGGTTACAAACCAATGGACAAATGATTGGATTTGCACTATTAGGTGTATCTGTTTTTGCTCTGTTGATTCATATTAAGTCAACAAAAAAGGTCATCGTCCTTAAACATATGGGTGGAGACGACTTATTATTACCAATGAATGGTGTAAATGATGATGACATAAATAATTATTTAGAAATCATCGCTGATGGTATTGATGGATAAAAGAGACAATTATGTCTCTTTTTTATTTGACCAAAAAGAGACATTTTTGGCATTTTCCTAATACAATTATGTATAAATAGTATACATAATATTAGAAACTGAAATAATAAATATACAGGAGCAAAATATAGTATAGTTTCTCAATAATTTTTTCCACGAAAATATTGTTTTTTTTATACAATTAAGTTGGGAGTTGATAGAATAATGAGCTTAGCTAGTATAAAAAATAAAATTGAAAGAAGACTAAAACATAGTCAAAACAAAAACGAGTACCAAGAAATAGGTACATATATAAAAAGGAGGAGAAAAGATCTCAACATAACACAAGATGTTGTATCACATGGGATATGTAGTGTTTCATATCTTTCTAAGATTGAAAACAATCAAATCACACCAAATGAATATTTTATTAAGGAAATAATGACAAAACTGGAAGTGAAAGAAGATGTAACACAAACATTTTTAAATGATGAACATTTTTTGAAAGACTTAATAGAAGCTTTCTTCTATTTAGACAACACATCAATCAAACAGAAATTCGAACATATTAAGCCACTTGAATCCGGAATTCTATTTCATCTAGGTGAATTGATTTTTAGTATTTACAGTAAGGAGCACAATAGTTACATTGTAATATCAAAACTTGAACATTTGATCCCAAATATGAATGATTTTGAGTTAAAGACATTTCTTGTATTCAACGGGTTGTTTCATTACGTGAAGGAAAACTTTAAAAGTGCATTTGAGATATTTGATTTGATAGATTCAATTCACTATAAAAATGACTATTTAGACGGAATATACAATATGTATACTTTTATTACGAAACAAAGACTTAAAAAGAAGAACATATCGATATTAAACTATGAAATCGCACAAAAATTATTCGCAAAATACTTAAATAGAAAAAGAAGCCAGTTACTGTTACTTGAAAGAATTAAGTACATTAAAGATGAAGATGTATTCAGAGCAGAGCAAATGATATCAAATATATTTGAAGGACATTTAGATGCCGAAACAAAATGTATATATTATACACTTTATTCTAGTATTCTAATACAACAGGCAAAATATCAAGATGCTCTCATCAAGCTTAGTAATATAAAAGAAGATTCTGAATGTTATTATCAAAAATTAGTGCTATTATATAGAATAAGTTTAGATGAAAATGATATTAATATGAAAGAAGAACTTGAAAGTATAATCTCAAATATTGAGTATAATATACAAGATCAACAATATAGAATAATGTATCATACAATGAGACTTCAAAATAATGATAAACAGAAAGAATACATAAGAGATATTGCAATTCCATATACGATAAAAAGTTCGAATCTGAATGCACTTAAAATATATACAGATTTATTGATGGATATATGCATGAAAACATCTAGGTACAAAGAAGCAACCCAATATTATATGAAGTATGCAAAAGAGTTGAGTAGAATAAACGAATTACTGAAGTAATATATTGTATTTACAAGTTCCGTTCTATATAATTTAATAGAATGGACGTGATTATATGAACAAGAAGAATCAAACGTTACTAGGAGAAATGGATGTCAAAAAGGCACTAATCACACTGAGTATTCCAGCAACTATAGGAATGATAGTTAATGCACTCTATAATTTAGTGGATTCACTGTTTGTAGGATGGGGAGCAGGAGAAATAGCAATTGGAGGATTAACATTAGCATTTCCAGTTCAAATGATTGTTATTGCTTTTGCATTAATGATTGGAATCGGTGGAGCAAGTGTGTTCAGTAGAGCATATGGTAGAAAAGATACAGAAACGATGAACTTAACCGTTAATACTTCAATAAGATTTGGATTTATCGTTGCAGCAGTTATTGCAATAATTGGGCAAATATTTTTAGATGATTTATTACGCTTCTTTGGAGCTACAGATAACAACATTGGATTTGGAAAAGATTATCTTTCAATTATACTAATTGGTATAACTTTCCAAACAATATCAATGATACTAAACAACTTTACAAGAGCTGAGGGACGAGCTCATATCGCAATGAAGGCTATGGTTTTAGGAACTGGGTTAAACATAATTCTTGATCCATTCTTCATATTTGATCATATTGATCTTTACTTTATTACTCTTCCTGCATTAGGACTGGGTGTAAAAGGTGCTGCATTAGCAACAATTATTTCTCAATTTACAGCATTTGTATATGTATTTAAAAGAGCGTTTGATGAAGAATCGGTATTGGTTATAAGACTAAAAGGATTGTTCAATATCCACTTTGAGAATTTGAAAGATATATTAAAAATTGGATCTCCAACATTTTTTAGGAATTCAATTGGTGCAATACTAAGCATCATAGTACTAAAAACAATAAGTGAATATGCTGGAATGCATGTTGATGAGTACACTACTATCTACGGAATTATAAACAGAGTAATATTCTTCGTGTTTATGCCTGGATTTGGTTTGATTCAAGGTTTGGCTCCAATAGCTGGATACAATTATGGTGCTAGGAATTACGAAAGACTAGTTGAAGTTGTTAACTATGCGATGAAGATTATGTTTGTTTACTTTATCCTTGGATTCTTATTTATTCAGTTAGGATCTCCAATGATTTTCGACTTGTTTAGCAGAAGTAATAATGTATTTATAATTAATACTGGTGCAAAAGTTTTTAGAATAATTTCAATGGGATTGATCTTGGTTTCCTTCCAAATCACGATTGGTGCAGTGTATCAAGCGTTCGGATATGCATATAGAGCGTTGGTTGTAAGTTTATTAAGACAATTGATTCTATTCATTCCGATATGGTTTATCCTGATAAATGTCTATGGATTGATTGGATTATGGTATACATTTGCAGCTGCAGATATAATCGCAGGAGTTATTTGCTTCTTTATGTTTATTTATGAAATGAAACAATTAAGATTAAAAGCACAAAAAATATAAAAAAAAGACTTCGTAAGAAGTCTTTTTTAATACTCTTTTAATATTTTATTTGCTAGTCCTAAATAATCAACACCAATGGCTTCATCTGGACCAAAAATACTTAAACTATTTTTTGGTTGCCCGATTGGAATAGTGGCTAAGACTTTAGATTCTAATTTTCTAGCAACTATATCTCCTCCACCTTCACCGAAGATTTTAATATCTTCACCTGCATGATGTAAGAAACTCATGTTTTCTACAACACCAAGTAGTTCATGTTTTAGTTGCTCAGCAGCAAATCCTGCTTTTACAGCAACGTGAGAAGCACTTGGATGTGGTGTTGTTACAATTACCATTTTACAGTCTGGTATTAGGGATTGAATATCCATTGCAACATCTCCAGTACCTGGAGGTAAATCTACAAGGATATATTCGATATCTTCACTCCAAATAACATCATAGAAGAAGTGGTTTAACATTTTTCCAAGCATAGGACCTCTCCACATAAGTGGTTTGTCTGGAGCAAGGAAAAACTCTGTTGAGATTAACTCTATACCATCTTTATTGAATGGTACTATTTTTTCATTTTCAGCACCTTTAGGCATAGTAATTGGCATATCTAGTATTGTTGGAATACTACTACCATATACATCTGCATCAATAATACCTACTTTTTTACCCAAAGTAGTAAATGCATATGCAAGGTTTGCTGTTACAGTTGATTTCCCAACTCCACCTTTACCTGATGCGATACCGATGTATTTAATTTTACGTTCTAAGATTGTACCTGTTTTTTTCAGTAACTGAAACTCAGTTTTTAATCCTGAAAATCCTAAATCCAATTTGATTAATTTTGCTAATGCACGAGTTACATAACGTTTGTACTCATCTTCTGTACTTTCTAAAGCAATAATAACAGTTACAACACTGGCAGCTTCATCAACATCAAGATGTTTTAAGCTATTTGTTTCACGAAAAGTTTTTTCAGTTTTTGGATCTTTTAACTCCAAAATATAGTCTTTGACTTCATTTTTTGTATACATTTTATCACCCAAATATAATTATAATCTTTTACTGTGTAAAATCAATCAAAACGCAAATAAATAACTGGTTTAAATTCTTCTTTAAATACATCTATATCACTTACCAATTGATAAATTTTCGAGACATGAATTTCATGTTCTAGATAAGGATGTTTTTTCTCTTTTATCTTTGTGATTAACGGTACTGTCATATCTTTCTTAATTGTATTAAGATATCCTTTACCTGTGTTGTTCATACCTAGTATTCTAATATAAGGAATTTCGAATGAATCAATCAAATTCGCTTTTGTATTACAAAGAATATGTATTAGATTTCTTTTAATTTTCGAGTTAGTATATCTTCTAGTTAAAAGCTGATTTACTAAATCACTAACAGACTCAAAACTTCTAGTTTTTAAGATTCTATTATCGATTCCTTCAGTCATATTAAATATTTGAACTAAATCCTCTTTTTTTGAGGAAGAAATTATATATTTCATTTGGTCACTAAAAAGATCTAGATGTATAATTTTTCTGTTTTCTAATAACTCATAAACATCTTTAGGAACATAATTTCTAATTGAACTGTTGTTCAATAATAATTTACGTATTGCTGTTGCACTTTGAATATTTGTGTTTCTGGTCTCCTCACTATAATATCCTGTACTTAAACGTGGAATTGTAAAGAGTTTGATTTTACTGTTTAACTTTCTAACAGCAGTAATATATTGAATACCTAAAATGTTATTAGGTAAATCGTAATCTGATTGAGGATGTAACTCCTTCATTGCCATATCACTTGCAGTTGGATAACTATTACCTTGTTTAAGATTTAGTTTTAATAAATCGTTATAAGGTTTGCTACTAATAACATCAGCAAGTTCCTCAAGTTTTGAAATATCACCTGATTCACTTCCGAAATATATTTCATCGACACCAATATGGTGTAATAAAGCAACAGAAGTGTAACTAAAAACATCAGCACTTTGAACACTGAAAACAAATGGTAATTCAATAACCAAATCAACACCGTTATTCAATGCCATTTTTGTCCTTGTGAATTTATCAATTAGAGCTGGTTCTCCTCGTTGAGTAAAATTACCACTCATTACACATACTAAAACATCGCATCCAGATAAACGCTTTGTTTCATTGATGTGATGAAGATGTCCATTATGTAATGGATTATATTCTACTATTATACCTACTGTTTTCATACTATCACCAAAATCATTATACCTTATAATTGACAATTATTCATATTAAAAGTATAATTTAAAGGCTTGGAGGTGAGTCAAATGAAATGGACTATTCATGAATTAACAAAGAATCAGAGTCAAGATAATACGTTTGAAGCAGTATTGGATTTTAGTGATCGCATTAATGGATCAGATATTCTGAAAATATCAGAAGTTGAGATATCAGGAGATTATGAAATCTATGATAATAACGAGTATGTTTTCTTTATAAACATTGTTTGTACTTTGACTATGGGTTGTGCAATTACACTCGATAATGTAGATGTTCAATTAGACTTTGAAGTTGAGGAAATCTTCACAGCAAATAAAGATGATGAATTTAACATGATAGAGGGAATAACTATTGACTTATTACCAATAATATGGTCTAATATTATATTGGAGAAGCCAATGCGCGTTGTTAGTGCAAATGCACAACATGATTTCGAATCAGACAACATCGAAATTGAAGCCGTAAATGATGTATTCTCTAAGTTGAAAGACTTCAAGAATTAGGAGAGATGAATAATGGCAGTACCATTTAGAAGAACCTCTAAGACTGCAAAACGTAAACGTCGTACTCATTTCAAATTAAGTGTTCCAGGAATGGTAGTTTGTCCAAATTGTGGAGAAATGAAATTGGCACACAGAGTTTGTAAAGAATGTGGACAATATAACGGTAAAGCTGTGTTAGTTGCAAAAGACGAAGTTGTAGAAGATTAGTCGAAAAGAAAACGCTGAAACAGCGTTTTTCTTTTACAAAAATTCTATTCTATGATAATATTAATAACGAAAAAAGGTGATAATTATGTATAAACATACTAGTGTATTATTAAACGAATCAATTGATTATTTAAACATAAACAAAGATGGAATCTATGTCGACTGTACCCTTGGTGGTGGTGGACACTCTTTTGAGATACTGAAACATTTAGATAAAGGACATTTATACTGCTTTGACCAAGATGATTTTGCGATAGGGAAAGCTATTGAGAAACTAGATACATTAAAAAAGAATTACACAATTATCAAATCGAATTTTGTAAACATTAAAGAAAAGCTTAATAATTTAGGAATAGAAAAGATTGATGGAGTTTTATATGATCTTGGAGTTTCTAGTTTTCAGTTTGATATTCCTGAAAGAGGGTTTAGTTATAATTACGATGCACCTCTAGATATGAGAATGAATCAAGGGCAAGAACTAACAGCAGAAATGATTGTCAATGAATACAGTTTTCATGAAATTATGAAACTCTTATTCAAATATGCAGATGAAAAGAATGCAAAGTATATTGCAAGAAAAATAGAAGAAGTTAGAAAAACAAAAAGAATTGAAACTACTTTTGAATTGGTGCAAGTAATTAAAAGTGCATTACCTCAAAAAGTATTAAGCAAAAAAGGACATCCAGCAAAGAAAACATTCCAAGCACTTAGAATAGCCGTGAATGATGAGTTAAGAGTATTTGAGGATTCTTTTAATGATGCATTAGACATGCTGAACAGTGAAGGAAGAGCAGTTGTAATAACGTTTCATAGTTTAGAAGATAGAATAGCAAAAACATTGATGCGTGAACGTGTAACTGTTGATGTACCAAAGTATATTCCTATTACAAAAGAAAACGGTCCAAAATACGAATTATTGCACAGAAAAGTGATATTACCATCAGAAGAAGAACTGGAAAATAATAACAGAGCACATAGTGCAAAGTTAAGAGCAATAAAAAAATTATAAGTTTATCAGTATAACGTATTGACTTGATTATTCTAATATGATAATATATCTATGCTGACAAATTACGCAGGTGTAGTTTAATGGTAGAACCTAAGCCTTCCAAGCTTATTGTGAGAGTTCGATTCTCTTCACCTGCTCCATTTTTTTATTTGTCGGAACGGAATCTATTTATATAGATTTTACAACAACAACTAGTATGTTTGACAGTACTACCATATTGTGATATCATACTATTACTATATACGCAGGTGTAGTTTAATGGTAGAACCTAAGCCTTCCAAGCTTATTGTGAGAGT
>NZ_CEXEES010000015.1:0-33838 GCF_982632705.1 Candidatus Izemoplasma sp.
AATTGCACAAATAATTGAGCAAATAAAAAAATAGGATATTCGTCCTATTTTTTTATTTATCCGAATTGAACCTTTAAATATACAACGGGTAATCGCCTTGTATAGCGAATGTCAGTCGCTAATTATAATGAGTGTTTTTATTTATAAAGACACTTGCTCGATCACAATTATAATGGAAAACCTTATTTGTAAACTTTGACTCTACAACAATATAAACATGCCCTTTATAGGTGTAATACTGACCGTATCTACTCTTTGGTCATTTTATTTTACATTTTTTTTAAATAGTGAGTTTGTCATTTTTGATTATCGAGGGCTCAAAATTATATAACTTTTAAATACTTCTTAATTTCCCATTCTGTAACACTTGTTCTAAAATCATCCCATTCTTTTTGCTTAGCCATTGAGAACTTTTCTACGACATGTGTTCCTAACGCTTCTTTAATAACATCGTTTCTTTTTAAAGCTTTGATTGCATCTTTTAAATTCTCAGGTAAGTTTTCAATACCCATAGCTTCTCTTTCAGAACGACCTAATTCATATAAGTTTATGTATACTCTTTCTTTACATTCTAGTTTATTCTCAATTCCATCTAATCCACTTGCAAGAATTGCGGAGAATGCTAGATATGGATTCGCAGATGGGTCTACTGAGCGTATTTCTGTTCTTGTAGCCTTTCCTTTTTTTGCTGGAATACGAATCATTGCTGATCTGTTTGCATCACTCCATGAAACATAACAAGGAGCTTCATAACCTGGTATTAGTCTTTTATATGAATTAACAGTAGGATTTGTTACCGCAGTAAATGCTCTTGCATTCTTCATAATACCTGCGATCCAGTACTTTGCTAGTTCACTTAATCCTATTTCCCCTTTTGGGTCATAGAATGCGTTATTTCCATCTTTATCTGCCAACGAACAGTTAACATGCATACCTGAACCATTAATTTCACTAATTGGTTTTGGCATAAATGTTGCGTGTAAACCGTGTCTTTTAGCCACATTCTTAACTACAAGTTTGAATATTTGAAGTTTATCGCTTGCTTCTAACGCACTATTAAATTGAAAGTTTATTTCATGTTGCCCTGGAGCAACTTCATGATGTGATGCTTCCATTAGAAATCCAACTCTTTCTAATTCTAATACAATATCTCTACGACAGTCCTCAGCGCCATCAACTGGAGCTAAATCAAAGTATCCACCATTATCGTTAAATGTTAACGTAGGTTCACCTTTGTCATCTAATTTGAATAAGAAAAACTCTGGTTCTACACCTAGATTTAAATGTGCAAATCCAAGTTTGTGCATGCGTTTTAAGTTTCTTTTTAAAACACCTCTTGGGTCTCCACTAAAGGGTTCCCCGTTCGGTAAATAGATATCACAAATCAGCATAGCTACATTTCCATAAGTTGTTTGTTCCCAAGTAAGAATCATCCATGTGTCTAGATCTGGTCTTAAATACATATCCGCTTCTTGGATACGTACAAATCCATCTATTGACGAACCGTCAAACATTATCTCGTTATCTAAAGCCTCTTCTAAGATCCTTGCCGGTATCTCAACATTCTTTATAACACCATGAATATCCGTAAAGCATAATCTAATGTATTTTACATTATTTTCCTTTGCACTTCTTAAAACTTCTTCTCTATTGAACTTAGCCATGTTTCTCCTCCGATTTTTAAAATAAAAAAAATGGTGTCAAAATGCATACGCATTAACACCATTGTTTTATATCTCGTTTTTTTGAATAGGACTCCTTTGTCCACATTGATAATTATAGGAAATGTATATTTAAATGTCAATCCTATTTTCAATGATAAGGTTTACAAGGTTGCTCTTAGTTATTCTCAATTCCATTGCTTTATTTATGATAAACTTATGGGATTCGTCTTCACTAAGACCTTTCTTGATAAGAAGTCTTTTTGCTTTTCCAGTTCTTTTAATTAAATCAAGTTCTGTAAGAGCAATATTCAATTCACTCTTAAGAATAGTAACTTCTTTACTAAACTTTGAGCAGAGTTGTATTGTATTAGGTAATACCATTTCTATCGTTCTTTCTTCAATAAAACTGAAATATAGATCGTTCGTTAAATTATAAAACGAACCTATATTCATTGTAGAACTAATGTATATAACCTGTATTTTCTTCTCTAAAACTATTTGTTCGATTACTTTGGATATATTTGGTATACCATTTTGGTATGTGAAAATTATTACATCATACTCTACAAAAGTATTTCTATTCACTTTTGTTATGGAATCGCCATTGATTCCGTTGTTTTGTAGTATTCTTGTAATAACATTATCCAAATATCCTCCACTTTTTACAATTGCAGCTCTCATAATATCACCCCTTTGTGATGAGAGTTATATGTTTAGTAGTTTAACGGATATTTACTTGCTAAATCTTTTACTGTTCCTTTAACATTAGCTAAAACTTCTTCGTTTTCTGGATTCATTAATGCGTCATAGATGCATTTTGCAATAACTGCCATATCTTCTTTTTGGAATCCTCTTGTTGTGATTGCAGGTGTCCCTAATCTGATACCACTAGTGATAAATGGCTTCTCTGTGTCGTTTGGCACTGTGTTTTTATTACATGTGATGTTCACTTTATCTAGTAATTTCTCTGCATCTTTTCCTGTTAAACCTGTTAAAGATTTAACTTCGACTAAAATCAAATGATTGTCAGTTCCACCAGAAACAACTTTAAATCCTAAATCCATAAGCTCTTTTGCAAATTCTTTTGCGTTGATAATAACATTCTTCTGATATTCCTTGAATTCTGGTTGAAGCGCTTCTTTGAAGGCAGTTGCCTTAGCAGCGATAACGTGCATTAACGGCCCCCCTTGGATTCCTGGGAAGATTACTCTATTAATTTGCTTATATAATTCAAAACTGTTAGTTAATATGATTCCACCACGTGGTCCACGTAGAGTTTTATGTGTAGTTGAAGTTACTATATCAGCATATTCACAAGGGTTTTGGTGTAAACCAGCTGCTACTAATCCTGCGATATGTGCCATATCTACCATTAATTTAGAACCTACTTTATCTGCAATTTCTCTCATTCTTTTAAAATCTATTGCACGTGGGTAAGCGCTAGCTCCAGCCACAATCAATGCAGGTTTCGTTTCGATTGCTTTTAGTTCTAATGCATCATAATCAATCATTTCTGTGTCGTCAGCTACACCGTAACTAACAAATGAATAATCAATTCCACTAAAGTTTAATGGATGTCCATGTGTTAAATGCCCACCATGATCCAAACTCATTCCTAAAACAACATCTCCAGGTTGAATAATAGCTCTATATGCACCCATATTGGCTGTACTACCACTATGTGCTTGTACATTGGCATACTTTACATTAAATATCTCTTTTAAGCGATTTCTAGCTAAATCCTCAGCCATATCAACAAACTCACATCCACCATAATATCTTCTACCAGGGTATCCTTCTGCGTATTTGTTTGTTAAAACACTACCTTGTGCTTCTAGTACAGCTTTACTTACAAAGTTCTCACTTGCGATTAATTCAATATGTGATTCTTGTCTACCTTTTTCTAACATAATTGCGTCATAAAGCTCTGAATCAAATCTTTTAACATTTTCCATCTTATTTCTCCTCATTACTGTAGATATATACTCCAGGGTTTTCTCTGAAGCTCACATCAATTCTTTCGTCTATGTTTGTTGGTACGTTTTTACCAATATAATCCGCTCGAATTGGTAATTCACGATGCCCTCTATCTATTAACACAGCCAATTGAATCTTGTTTGGCCTTCCTAAGTCGATTATTGCATCCATGCTTGCTCTAACTGTTCTACCTGTGAATAGTACGTCATCTATGACAATAACAGTCTTAGAAGCTAAATTTAAGTCTAATTTGTCAAAGTTGTTTACGACAACATCATCTCTGTATCCAGAAATATCTAATTCGTATGTGGGAATCTCAATACCTTCAAACTTCAAGATGTTTTCTTGGATCAACTTAGCCATGGGAACTCCATTTTTTAAGACTCCCAGGAATACTAAATCGCTTAAATCACCGCTTCGTTCAATAATTTCATGAGAAATTCTTCTAATTGTTCTAACCATTTTTTCTTGATTAAATAGTTCTCTCATAATTTATTCACCTCTTCCGCGCATTATATAGATATTGTAGTATTTTTGCTAAATAATGTAAATACTTATTTTTAGAGTTTAGTACTTTACATTATCATAGTATTTCCCTATTTTAAGCGCAAAAAAAGAGTGATGCGTTTGCATCACCCTTAATATTATTTTGTTTGTTATGCGTTTAAGATAAAGAATAAAAGGAATAAAGCACTTAAAACATACATAATTACATTAACCTCTTTGTATTTACCTTGTGCAATTTTAACGATTGGGTAGAAAATGAATCCTACTGCGATACCTGTTGCGATACTAAATGACATTATCATAAAGATAATTGTAAAGAATGCAGGAATAACAATTGCAAGATCTGTCCAATCAATATCTTTAAGTTGTTTAACCATTAAAGCACCTACCATAACTAATGCCATTGCAGTAACAGGGCTATAGTTAGTCATTGTGTTTAGATCAAATACACCATTTATAATACTTAGTAATGGGTAAAGGAAGATTGCTAATAAGAATAAAACACCAACAGTAACACTACTTAAACCAGTACGTGCACCTTGTTCGATTCCTGTCGCGCTCTCAATATATGAAGTAACATTCGAAGTTCCTAATACTGCACCAGTCATTGTTCCGATTGAATCAACTAATAATGCTTTATCTGAACCAATGATTTCTCCTTCTTCATCAATTAATCCCGCTTGATTTCCAACTGCCATTAATGTTCCTGCAGTATCGAAGAAATCCACGAATAATAATGTAAAGATAATTGCGAATGCTTCTGGAGTAGAGAATAATTGCTTGAATCCATCAGTAAACAATGCTCCAAATGTAACTTTTACACCATCAAACATTTCTCCCATTGAATATCCTGTAGCGTCATATGCAGGCATTAAATCAACACCAAATGCTCCAAGTAATAATCCAAGAATTGCTGTAGCAGCAATAGAAATGATTAGAGCAAATTTGTTTTTCATTGAATAAAGAATTACAACTAATACAATTCCAAATATCCCTAGCATTACTGCTGGATGAGTTAAATCTCCCAATCCAACAAATGTAGCTTGATTTGCAACTACGATACCAGCATTTTTAAGACCGATAAATGTAATAAAGAACCCAATCCCTGCTCCTACAGCAAGTTTCAATCCTTTTGGTATAGCATTTATTACAGCTTTTCTTAATCCTGTAATTGAGATTACAAAGAATAAAGCTCCTGATACTAATACGGCCGCTAATGCACCTTGCCATTTGATTTCTTCAGGTCCAAATAATACTAGATTAAATGTGAAAAATGCATTTAATCCCATACCTGGAGCTAAAGCAACTGGTAAGTTCGCTAGTAGACCCATAACAATTGAAGCAACTGCTGCAGATACTGCTGTAGCGAAGAATACTCCACCTGGATCCATTCCAGTTGGTATTCCAATACCACCATCAACTAACATCATTACGTTAACTGGCAAAATGTATGCCATTGCTAAGAATGTTGTTAATCCACCGATTAACTCTGTACTAATTTTACTTCCACGTTCTTCGATTCTAAAAAAACTTTTGATAAATTCCATTAAAAAAATCCTCCATTTAGTTTTTGTCGTGTGGTTAGACATACAAAATCTAAAAAATAGGAGAATTTCCTCTTATTTAATAATACGTACCATAGTTCCACATGTTACGGTGTGGAGTAGAGACAATCGAACCGTATTTCCGACCATATATGACACTAACCAAGTTCAATATTACCAAAAATGGCCATATTTAGCAATAATATGAGTGACTTTTCATATGTAATATTTATAATTAAGTCGATTGTTTTCTCTCGATTTTCAAGAAGATTCTATTAATCAAAGCTAATGACAAAGCGAACAGCAGCAATATGATTCCAGCACTTACCATCCAAAAATTAGTTGGTAATAACTGAATCAATGCGTCTGTTGAATACAGTCTCCACTCATCGTTTGTAAAGAATAGTTCATGAAATAGTCTAAAAATACCATTGAAATCTATTAATATATAACTTCCTAATACTATAATAAAAAACATTGGCCCATAATATAGCCTTTTATACGTTTTAAAGAAGTTTCCTTTATCTTTCCTATACATGATATATGATAAGGAAACGGCTACAAATAGAGACCCAATTGCCACTAAGCGCAGCATTGTATAAAGGTCTTTTACATCTTTCATGTGTCTTAGTTCTATAGGTCTAAATAGATCTTCTTCGCCTTCTCTTGGACCTATATCTAGTGAATCGTATCTATAATTTAAATATCCCATTACTCTGTCTGAGACATATTCATGATCAAATGTTATATCATCATGAGACTCATATAACCCTTCACTCACTAGTAAATACTGCTTTGTAGTTAATAAACTAGCAAATAGCATTATTAAGAAGATAGGTAATGTAATGCTGATAATAACTCTTGAAATTTTCATGTAATCACTCCTAAAAAAATAAACCTAACGATTGTTAGGTCTATTATAATCCAACTCTAGTAAAAATGGTATCTACATTTCGTAAGAAGTATTCAATGTTGAATGCATCTTCGATTTCCTCTTTTGATAAATATTCAGTAACAACGCCATTTTCCATTAATAAATCTTTATATTGAAGTCCATTTTCCCATGCGTTCATAGCGATAGGTTGAACAGTATCGTAGGCTAACTCTCGCGATAATCCAGCATCAATAAGTTTTGTTAGAACTCTTTGTGCAAAGATAACCCCGTTTGTTAAATAGATGTTTTTAAGCATTCTATCTTCAAACACTGTTAAATTCTCTAATACCTTTTTGTATCTGTTTAACATGTAATCCAATAACATTATTCCATCAGGCATTATTATTCTCTCAACAGAACTGTGCGAAATGTCTCTCTCATGCCATAAAGGTATGTTTTCATATGATGCAACCATATACCCTCTAAGGACTCTTGAACATCCAGCGATGTTCTCTGAACTGATAGGGTTTCTTTTATGTGGCATTGCAGAAGATCCTTTTTGCCCTTTTCTGAAAAACTCTTCAGCTTCTCTTACTTCAGTTCGCTGAAGATGTCTAATCTCAACCGCAATTTTTTCCATAGAAGAACCAATTAAAGCTATTTCTGCCATATAGTTTGCATGTCGATCTCTTTGAAGTGTTTGTGTGGATATGTTTGAACTATTGATTCCTAATTGTTTACAAACATAATCTTGAACTTCTGGAGGTGTATTTGCAAAATTACCTACAGCACCGCTAATTTTACCGGTTTCCACTTCATTTCTTACAAGTTTAAATCTTTCTAAATGTCTATTAAACTCGTCATACCACAAAGCCCATTTTAATCCGAATGAAGTAATATCAGCATGTATTCCATGTGTACGACCTATACAAGGTACGTTTTTATATTTTAATGCTTGTTTCTTTAAGACTGCCTGGAACTCTAATAGATCATTCCATAGGATATCGTTTGCCTGTTTAAATATGTATCCATTCGCTGTATCTACAACGTCAGTGCTAGTAAGTCCATAATGAACCCACTTCTTTTCAACACCTAAACTTTCACTTACGTTTCTGGTGAAGGCAACTATATCATGTCTTGTCTCTTGTTCTATTTCCTTTATACGTTCTACGCTAAACGTAGCGTTTTCCCGTATTTTATCAACGTCTTCTTTTGGAATTTTTCCTAATTCAGACCAAGCTTCGAGCGTGTGTATTTCCATTCGTAAGTATGCATCGAACTTTGCTTTTTCTGTAAACAAGTCTTGAACAACTTGTCTTCTGTATCTTTCAATCATTACTCAACCAATCCTTTAAATGTCTTTATAGTGTTTTGTAACAATGATGTAATCGTCATTGGTCCAACTCCGCCAGGGACTGGTGTAATGAAGCTTGCTTTGTCTTTAATTGCTTCGAAATCAACATCTCCAACAAGTTTACCCTCAACGCGGTTTACACCAACGTCAATTATTACCGCACCTTCTTTAACCATATCCTCTGTAACTGTGTTAGCTCTACCAACAGCAGCAACAATGATATCTGCTTGAAGACACTTTTCTTTTAAGTTTAATGTTCTACTATGTGCAATTTGAACAGTGCAGTTCTCTTTCATCAATAACATAGCTGCGGGTTTCCCTACAATATTACTTCTACCAATAATGATTGCGTCTTTACCTTTTAATTCAACACCGGTACTTTTTAACATTGTTATGATCCCGCTTGGTGTTGCAGGGTAAATAGCTTCTCTTCCCATATGCATATATGCGATATTTAAAGGGTGGAATCCATCAACATCCTTCTTGAAATCAATTCTATCGATAACTTTGTTCTCGTCGATATGTTTAGGTAGTGGTAATTGTACTAAAATACCATGTACACCTTTATCTTTGTTAAGTTCGTCAATTATACTTAGTAATTCTGCTTCTTCTAATGTTTCATCTTTTCTAATAAGGGTACTTTCCATACCAGCTTTTGTACAAGCTCTTTCTTTTGCTTTTACATAACTTTCGCTTGCTGGATCATTTCCAACTAATACAACTACAAGATGGGGAACCGCGTTATATTGCGCTTTTAATTCCTCTACTTCAAGTCTAACTTCTTCTCTGATTTCTTTACTTAATTTCTTTCCACTAATAATTTCACCCATTGTTTTTCTCCTTTATCATATATGAATCTAGTATTTCACCATAATAAATAACATGGTAATCATTGTTTCTATAAAATCTATCTTTAATCTCTTGTGGAATCATTCCTGGTTCCATTGCTTGTTTGTAGATTACCTTACACTCTAAGTGGAGCTCGCACTCCAAAATGATCGGTGTATCAATTTTTCTACCTGGGATTAGGTGTAATCCACACTCTTTAATTTTGTCAAAATCTCTCCCAGACTTGCTACCACAATATCCTAATTCACTTTTTAACTGATTACTCAAAGGTATATTTATTGTGTATTCTGAGCCTTTTTCCAACATTTCATATGTATCTCTAGTGTATCTGACGTAAGCAACGAATAACGGTTTATTCCAAACATAGTTTATTCCACCCCAAGCAATTGTCATTGTATTAACTTTGCCATCTACTTTGGTTGTTAGGAATGCACCTTTTTCAAGTTGTGCAAATACTTCTTTTGCGAATTCGTTGTATCTTATCTCTTTATACTCCATATAAACACCTCCGTTTTTATTATAACAAACATAGATTTATTGTCTATATAATAAAAAGGCAATCAAATTCTATTGATTGCCTTTTGTCTTAGTTAAGCGGTTTCCTATAAATATAATTTTGTGTATTTTTCTTTTAAGTATTCAACATAGTACTTAGGATTGAACTCTTCCCCTGTAACTGCAAGTAGAAGTTCTTTTGGATTTTTAGATCCTCCATACTGATGAATTTTTTCTTTTAGCCATTGATTAATAGTTACAATGTTGTTTTCTTTTACTGCGCCAAGAACATCAAATTCCTTTTTCATAGTGTTATAGAACTGAGCAGCATACGCTGTTCCTAGTGCATATGTTGGAAAATATCCAAACAATCCAGCACTCCAGTGAACATCTTGTAGAACTCCATCAGCATTATTTTTTGGCTTAATACCAAGGTATTCCACCATTTTCGAATTCCATACTTCAGGTAAATCTTTCACTTCTATTTCACCGGCAAGTAGTTTACGTTCAATCTCATATCTAACCATAATATGTAGTGGATATGTTAATTCGTCTGCTTCAACTCTCACAAATGAAGCTTCTACTTTATTCACAGCTCTATGAAAGTCATCTAGAGAAACATCTTTTGTAAGTTCTGGGAAGCATTCTTTGAACTTATCAAGATGTACACTCCAAAACTCTTTACTACGCCCTATCACGTTTTCATAGAATCGTGATTGAGACTCATGTACACCCATTGATGTCCCACCATTTAATAATGTATTATCATATTTAGAATCAACTTGTTGTTCATACAATGCATGTCCTAACTCATGGACAGCTGCGAATACACTACTAAACACCATATCCTCTAAATATCTTGTTGTTAGCCTTACGTCAGTTGGATGAGTGTTCCAAGTAAATGGATGTACACTCTCTTTCATAAGTCCTCCGTCTCTATTAAATCCGAAAACATCGACTAGGTATTCTGCGAATACTTTTTGTTTTTCTTTATTATATAGTTTTGATGCAAACTCGTCATTAAGCGATTTTCCGCTGTTTAACACTTCTTTAACAAACGGTACTAAGTCTCTCTTTAACACATCAAAGAACTCATCATACTCTTTCATAGTCATGCCTTCTTCAAAATCGTCTAACATAACATTATATGGATGTTCCTGATCATTGTAGTATGTGGCAAACTTCTTACTATAGTCTACTAGTTTCTCTAAGTTTGGTCTAAACATCTCGAAATTGTCTTGTTCTTTTGCGTCTTCCCACAATCTTTGTGATAATCCTACTAATTTGTTATACTCCACAAACTCATTTTCAGGTATTTTTTCTATTTTGTCCAATTGTCTTTTGGCCTTCTTAATTTCCTTTTTAAGATCTACTTCTAGTTCATCAATCTTACTATACAAGCCATTTACCGTGCTTTTATATTCCTCTGATGTCCCTAACTTAAACAATTCTCCACTTATTATACCCATCATTTCAGATCTTCTTTGAAATGCTCCTTTTGGTGCTTCAGTTGCGCTATCCCACCCAACTATATTCATTACATAACCATATGCTTTTTGTTTCATTGTTAATTCTCTGAATTTTTCTATTAAGTTCAATATAATCACTCCTTTTGTCTATTATACCACTTATTCTTCTTTAACTATATACATAATATGTTTCAAAATGTCATAAACGAAAAGGTGATATCTATTAAGATTCACCTTTTCTATCTATACTATAATCAGTGTGAAATGGCTTTGTTATTACTATCTAATAACTACATCTCCACTTAATGTTTTCTTTGATGTTACTACGATTTCTTTATCATGATTTGTATTTGATATTTCAATATCTCCACTAACAGACTTTATAGAAATTGATTCAGGATATACTTCTTCTCCCTCAAAATCTCCACTAACTGTACGTAGTCCTAAATGCTCACAAGTTAATGTTTTACATTCAACATCACCACTTACAGTGTTTATCTCGAACCCTTTTTGTATTGTTGCTTGTTCTAATTCTAAGTCTCCACTTACCACTGACAGGTCTAATGTTTCACATTTTAAACCAGATACTTCAAAATCTCCACTTACCGCTGTTAAGCGAATCCCCTTAACTGCAGATAGATTTGAAGCTTCTAAATCTCCACTAGTTGTTTTGACATTAATAGATGTTGCATTCACTTTATCAAGAACACTATCCCCACTAATAGTTTTTAATACGAATTCTTCAATATTTAGTTCCATAGGCACTCTGATTCCAAAGTCTGGAGTGCTTTCGCTTCCAAAAACATTTAACTTAAATCCTTTAGAACTAAGTCTTTTAAGTACAAATTCATTGTTTTCCAATGAGATTTCATAGTTCTCTGGTTTCTTAAGTTTAAGTGCGAACACTTCAATACTTGCTCCATCATAAGGTAGAAACATAAAGTCTTCTGAGATAAGAGATACTGAGAATTTACTTAAGTCTTGATTAACTGGAAACGCCTTGAACAGTTCATAATCTTTAAGTTCCTCTGTTCCAACTACCGAGTCTACATCCTCGTTGAATTTTGATTCAAAGTTGTCCTTGAATATCTGACTTGCTACTGAATCAGGTGTTCCAAATTTTTGTTCTAATTCCTCGTCTGATACACCATCTTGTTTAGCTTCTTCTAACATTTCTAAATGATCATTGATAATTTCCTGTATTTCTTTGTCACTTATTTTTAATTTCTTTAATTCTTTTTCCAAATTTTTCAAATAATTCTTCATTCTTTTTTCCTCCTTTATTTAATATGGCGTATACTCCGCCAATAAATTGATCCCAAGAATCTCGTAAGTTCAAGAAGTAATTGAAGCCCTTTTCCGTCATTTTATAATACTTTCTTGGTGCTCCTACATTTGATTCTTTTAAGTATGTTGTAAAGTACTCTTCTTTTGTGAGTCTTCTTAGTATCGGGTAAATTGTGTTTTCATTTACATCTAGATGTTTAGAAATGTTATTTATGATGCTATAGCCATACAGATCTTCTTGAACAAGTTCAGAGAGAACACATAGTTCTACTATTCCTCGTTTAAATTGTGCGTTCATGTCAATACCTCCTGTACTAATCGTAACACACTACTGTGCGCAACACAATACCTATTTAAAAAAAAAGGAGAATTTCTCTCCTTTTAGAATAATCCTTTTGCATTTCCATCTCTATCGATGTCCATTTTTAGCGCTGCAGGCTCTTTTGGTAACCCCGGCATAGTCATAACGTCTCCTGTCAATGCTACAATAAATCCTGCACCAACAGAGGGTCTTAACTCCCTAATTGTTATTGTAAACCCGGTAGGTCTACCTAACAACTTAGGATTATCAGAAACACTATATTGTGTCTTCGCCATACATACACTTAGATTGTTCCAACCTAATCTTTTAAATTTCTTCAACTGTAATTTGGCTTTAGAAGTGAATTCTACACCACTTCCACCATATACTTTTGTTACTACTTTTTCGATTTTTGTTTTAATATCGTCTTCTTGATCGTATATTCTTTTGAAATTGTTTTCTTTTGTATCGATTTCGTGGATTAGTTTTTCCGCTAGATCAACCGCACCGTTTCCACCTTTTTCCCAAACCTCGCTCAAACTCCAAGGGTGGTTGTTTTCCTCTAAATATTTTTCTAAAGCTTTTGTCTCATTGTTCGTATCTGTTATGAAACTATTGATTGCTACGATGTAAGGTAATCCAAATTCTTTTACTGTATCGATATGCTTTTCAAGGTTGGAAACCCCTTCAATTAGAGCTTCAACGTTTTCTCCACCTAATTCTTTCTTGCTTACTCCACCATGCATTTTAAGAGCTCTTATTGTTGCTACAATAACTACAGCACTCGGTGTGAATCCAGCTTGATGTGTTTTGATATTCAAGAACTTCTCTGCACCTAAATCAGCCCCAAATCCAGCTTCTGTTATAACATAGTCTGCTAATTTACGACCCATATTAGTTGCAATAATACTATTACAACCATGTGCTATGTTGGCAAATGGTCCACCATGTATGATGGCAGGAGTGTTCTCTAATGTTTGTACTAAATTCGGTTTAATTGCATCTTTCAATATCAGGGTAACCGCTCCCTCTATACCTAAATCACCAATTGTAATAGGTTCTCTTTTATATGTATCTGCGACTACAATTCTCTTAACTCTTACTTTTAAATCTTGTAAATCTGAAGCCAAACATAACACAGCCATTATTTCACTAGCCACAGTTATATTGAACCCGTCTTCACGAGGAATACCGTTACCAATCCCTCCAAGACCAATTGTAACACCCCTTAATGCTCTATCGTTCATATCGATAGCTCTTTTCCAAGAAATCCTTCTAGGGTCTATATTTAGTGCATTACCTTGGTGTAAGTGATTATCAATGATTGCACTAATTGCATTATTAGCAGTTGTAATAGCGTGAATGTCTCCTGTAAAATGGAGATTTAAATCTTCCATAGGTACAACCTGGCTATATCCTCCACCTGCTGCTCCACCTTTTACTCCCATTACTGGGCCAAATGAAGGTTCACGTAGCGCAATGATCGCTTTCTTACCTATTTTGTTGAAAGCCTGCCCTAAACCAACCGTTGTTGTTGATTTCCCTTCTCCAGCCGGAGTCGGGTTGATTGCAGTAACAAGTATTACTTTACCATTTGGAGCCGTTTCCAGTTTCTTAATTACCGATAAATCAATTTTCGCTTTGTAGTTTCCGTATAATTCGATGTCATCTTCTTGAAGTCCTAAATCGTTTGCTATCTCAATAATTTTTTTCATTTTTGCCTCTTGGGCAATTCTTAAATCAATATTTTCCATAATTCCTCCTTCAGAAACATTACTATATTCTAATATGATTTTCTCATTTTTAGACCTAAAAAGCAACAAGATATAAAGCGCTTACAAATTATTCATTAATATTTTGTATTATTATATAGTATAATAACTACATAAAGATAGGTGATTATATGAATATTGGAATAGTAGGACTTGGTTTAATTGGGGGCACATACGCTAAATGTTTGCGAAAGTATCCTTATAAGATTTATGGTATTGATATTGATCAAGACACCTTAGATTATGCCTTAAAAAACGACATTATTGATTATGGTACTTCTTCAGCAAAAGATGTATTAAAAGAAATAGATGTTCTTTTCCTTTGTTTATATCCAGACGCTACAAAGAAGTTTATTCAACAAAATGCAAGATACATCAAACAAGATGCTGTTGTATCTGATGTTGTTGGAATTAAGAGAAATATAATTGCTTCTCTAGACATTTACAACCAAGATCACTTTGAAATTGTGTTTGGGCATCCAATAGCTGGTCGTGAAAAAATTGGAATAAAACATTCTGATGAAGCCATTTTCCATGATGCTAACTTTGTAATTACCCCTATTGAATCAAACTCTGAAGAAGCTCTCAATCTAATTGAGGTGCTTGCCAGACAAATGGGATTTAAGAATGTATCACGTATAAGTGATTTTGCTCATGATGAAATAATCGCCTTCACATCACAATTAACACACTCGATTGCCATATCATTGGTAAACAGTGATGAGGAAAAGTACGATACAAGCCTTTTTATAGGAGATTCATATAAGGATCTAACTCGTATTGCAATGATTAACCACGAGTTATGGACCGAGTTGTTTCTAAAGAATAGAGATAACCTACTAAAACAAATAAAACTCTTTGAACAAAACCTAGACACATTAAAAGATGCATTAGAGGCAAAAGACGTGCCTAAACTACACCAAATAATGCAATCTGCTACAAATAAACGCAAAAGGATAAAGTGATGGATAAGTCACAAGTAACGCTGTTTCCCACGTCTTTCAATGGAACAGTAAAAGCGCCACCGTCAAAGAGTTTGTCTCATAGAGCATTGATATGTGCTGGTCTTTCAAAAGGAGAATCCTATATTGAAAACATAGTATACTCTGAAGATATTAATGCAACAATGTTTGCACTAGAATCTCTCGGAGTATCATTTAGCAAACAAAAAGGTGGTTTGAAAGTTAAAGGTGTTAAACGTCTTAAACTAGCAGATAAGGTTATAAACTGTAACGAATCAGGATCAACAATAAGATTCCTGATCCCTTTGTTCTCATTAACAAACAAGGAAGTTCGTTTTACTGGTGAAACTGAATTGATGAATAGACCTCAGACAGTATATAAAGATCTCTTTGCCGCACAAGGTGTTCCACTTGAATTTAAAGATAACGGAATTGTGGTAAACGGCTCTTTAAAGCCAAATGAATTTATTTTAAAAGGTGATGTTAGCTCACAGTTTTTTAGTGGATTGATGTTCGCATTGCCTCTCCTTAATAGTGATTCAACCATATTAATCCAGGGTTCATTGGAATCTAAAAGCTACGTCGATTTAACAATTTCGATATTAGAAACGTTCGGTATTGAGATTCAAGAAATAGAGAACGGGTACTTTATCAAGGGTAATCAAACCTACAAACCCAATAACTATAGGGTCGAAGGAGATTATTCCCAAGCCGCTTTTCATTTAGTTGGTGGTGTTATTGGTGGTTATGTTGAAATAACAGACATGAACCAAGAATCGGTTCAAGGTGATCTTGCTATTATTGACATCATTCAAACTATGAAGGGTAAAGTCGTATTCACGGAAAACGGCTATATTACTGAAACATCCAAAACAAAATCATCAATAGTTGATATAAAAGACTGCCCAGATTTAGGACCTATCGTTTCACTCCTTGCGGCACTAAGTTCAGGTACAACAAGAATAATTAACGCACACAGACTGAGGATTAAAGAATCTGATAGAATTAAATCTACAGTAGAAACCCTTAAACTCTTAGGGGCTAATATAACCTCGGAAAACGATGAAATAGTTGTTAGAGGTCGAAAAACACTAACTGGAGGAGTAACTGTGGACTCATATAACGATCATAGAATCGCTATGATGGTCGCAATCGCGTCTTCTAGGTTTGAAAAAGAAGTTGTACTAACTAGGGCAACCTCGGTAAATAAATCTTACCCACATTTCTTTGAAGACTTTAAATCACTAGGTGGGAAATTTAAGTAAAGGATTGATTTTATGAAAACAATTCACGTCCCAATTAAGGGTAATAGTTATGATGTTATCATTGGAAAAGGGCTTCTTAACAACATCGAAGACCATATAGACACATCAAGAGAGTATGTTATTATTACTGATAACAACATACCCAAAGACTATATAACCTTTATTACTGACAAATGCACAGTAAATGGTATCTACGTTATAGCACCTGGAGAGCAATCTAAATCAATGGAAACCGCTAACCTAGTACTTAATCAATTGGTTGATGATGGTGTGTCAAGAAGCACAACAATCATCGCCTTAGGTGGTGGTGTAGTTGGAGATTTAGCTGGATTTGTTGCAAGCACATATATGAGAGGTGTCGGTTTTATACAGATACCAACATCTTTATTATCTCAAGTAGATTCTAGTGTTGGTGGTAAAGTAGGAATCAACGCAGCAAACATGAAGAATGCAATTGGTAGTTTTTATCAGCCAGAAATTGTACTTATTGATCCAAACACTTTGAATACTCTAGAAGAAAGACACTTTAATAATGGTGTTGCAGAGATTATCAAACATGGGTTAATTGCTGGTGAAGCGCTATTTGAAGACCTAGAGAATTTAGATATCAAAGAAAATATTGAAAACATAATTTATCAAAGCATAATGATAAAGAAAAATATAGTTATACAAGATGTTAAAGATAAAGGTATACGTAACTTATTGAACTTCGGACATACGATTGGACATGCGTTAGAACAAAACTCTAACTATGAATTATTGCATGGAGAAGCCATTTCGATAGGTATGCAAATTATATCCAAAGGTTATGATTACGAACAAAGACTGAGACAACTACTTATTAAACATAACCTTTTAATAGATTATGAGTATAATAAAGATATAATATACAATTTAATTAAAACAGACAAAAAAATACATAATGATATACTGAACATGGTCCTGGTAAAAAAACTGGGGGACGGCTTTATTAAAGAAATAAGAGTCGAAGAAATCAAGTCATATTTATAGGTGATATTATGAGTACATTTGGTAAAAACATAGTTGTTAACTTATTTGGAGAATCACATGGTAAGGGAATTGGCATTGTGATAAACAACCTTCCCGCTGGTATTTCAATTGATTTTGAGGATATTAATGCACAACTGCTAAAAAGAAGACCCAAATCAAATCTTTCAACACCAAGGCAAGAGAAAGATGAATATGAGGTAATCTCTGGACTATTCAATGGAAAAACAACAGGATCTCCTTTAACCTTCGTTATCTACAACAAAGATACACGTAGTAAAGATTACTCTCCAGAGGTCTTAAGACCTTCACATGCAGATTACAGTGCTTATATAAAACATAAAGGACATCAAGATTATAGAGGTGGTGGCCATTTTTCAGGTAGAATTACTGCACCAATCATGATACTTGGGTCAATTTGTTCTCAAATTTTGGCTCAAAAAGGAATTCTAGTTGGTAGTCATATCTATTCAATAAAGAATAAAGAGGAAACTAGTTTTTTAGATTTAGAGCCAACTAAAGATATGTTGAATACTCTTTTATCAAGCGATTTCCCCACTCTAGACGAAGTAAATGCATCAGAGTTTAAATCAATAATCACATCCGCAAAAGAGAACCAGGATAGTGTAGGTGGAATTGTTGAATCCTGTGTATTAGGTTTAGATGGAGGATATGGTGAACCATTCTTTGATTCAGTAGAAAGTATGTTATCACATCTTTTATTCAGTATTCCTGCAGTTAAAGGTGTTTCCTTTGGTAAAGGATTTGACATAACAAAATTATTTGGTAGTGAAGCTAATGATTCAATAACAGTAGACAAGGGCCAAGTAAAGACAAAGACTAATAACTCTGGTGGTATCCAAGGGGGCATAACAAATGGTATGCCAATCATTTTTAAAACTGCAATCAAACCAACAGCCTCTATAGGAAAAGAACAAGATACCGTAAATATAAAGACAATGGAAAACGTTAAGATGAACCTTAAGGGAAGACACGATCCTTGTATTGTTCATCGTGTAATACATGTAATCAACGCGATAACCGCATATTCAATACTAGAATTAGTAACTAGGAAAGAAGGTATATCATGGATCAAATAAAAATACTAAGAACCCGAATAGACTCTTTAGATGATGAAATCATGGAGTTATTACAACAGAGATTTAATATTGTACTAGCAATAGGATCAGCAAAAAGTGAACAAAAAAAGGCAATACTAGATAGTTCAAGAGAAGACTTCATTCTTGATAAAGCATCTAAATATAGCCATTCCCCACAAATAAAAACTGTATATAGTTCAATAATGAGTGAAGCAAAAATTCTACAAAGAAAGTAGTGTTATTATGAGAGGATTGCTTGGAAAGAAATTATCACATAGTTACTCAAAGATAATTCACGAATCCATTGATAAATCTAAATATGATCTAATTGAGTTAGATGAATTAGATTCTTTTTTCCAAGAAAAAGCCTTTGAAGCCCTAAATGTAACCATTCCATATAAAAATGACGTTATAGCTCACCTTGATTCAACCTCGGAAACAGTTCAAGTCACTAAGTCTTGTAACACAATTGTTAATAAAGATGGTAAACTGTATGGACACAACACAGATTACTCCGGATTTGAATTCATGTGTAAGGAAAACGATATTTTATTCAAAGATAAAGTGGTTGGAATTATAGGAAACGGCTCTACTAGTAGGACAATTGCGTTCTATTCTGATAATGAAAAAGCAAAGCAAACTCTTGTGTTTGCAAGAAATCCAAAGGCTAACGAGATCAATATAGCAAATATTGATCAGTATCCAGATATTGAAATCCTTATAAACGCAACTCCAGTAGGTATGTATCCTGATAACAAAGCCACTTTAGGTCTACATTTATCAAAATACCCAAATCTGAAGACTGTTATAGATTTAATATACAACCCCTTGAAAACTAAGCTGCTTATTGACGCTGAAAAACTAAATATAAAAACGGTTAATGGCTTACTTATGCTAGTTAGCCAGGCAGTAAAAGCAAATGAATTATTCAATAACACAACCTATCCCGAATCACTAACATTATCAATATATAGCACCTTAAAATTTGAAATGCTCAACATCGTGTTTATTGGTATGCCCATGAGTGGAAAAACCTTTTATGCGAAGCAGATTAGTTCTAAATATAATAAAGTTGTTGTAGACTTAGACAATAAACTTGAAGAGGATACTGGTAAATCAATACCAGAAATATTCAATTCAGATGGTGAACAAGCATTTAGATCCATTGAAAAGCGTATCGCTTATAACTACTCAAAAGGTCTATCTCAAGCGATTTCCACTGGTGGAGGAATCATTCTTAATCCAGAAAACATTGATAATCTAAAGCAAAACGGTATAATTATATTTCTGGACATGTCACTACAGGATCTAATGGCTTGCAATCCAAAAAATAGACCATTACTGCAAAATCCTGATGATCTAGAACGTTTATATAATGAGAGAAAACCTCTCTATAATAAATACTGCGACATCATAATACCTAAAAAGGGCTATGATCAGCGGAGAATACTATCAGTAATCGAGGTGAAACTAAATGAATATCTTAATACTAAATGGTCCTAACTTAAATATGTTAGGTATTAGAGAACCAGAAGTGTATGGCAATAAGACATATAAACAATTAGAAGAGTATCTTGTTTCATTGGAGCCAATATATAATATAACCACAGATATAAAACAAACAAATTATGAAGGTATACTTATTGATTTAATTCAATACGCTAACGATCATTTCGATGGAGTTATTCTTAATGCTGGAGCCTTTACCCATTATTCATATGGTCTTTATGATGCAATAAAAAGCGTAAACATTCCAGTAGTAGAAGTACATTTATCTGACATAACAAAAAGAGAAGAGTTTAGAAAAACATCAGTAATCAAAGATGCATGCGTCAATACGTTTATGGGCTTTGGTTTTGAAAGTTACAAAAAAGGAATAGAAGAATTACTAAAAGGACGTGAAATCGCATGATTGTTAAAATAAAAAGAAATGCACTAGAACAAGATGTTAAAGATTTAATATCACAATTAGAAGAAGAAGGTTTTGAGATACATTCAAGCCTGGGGCACACCTACCAGATATTCGGAGTTGTTGGAGATACTGCAAAATATGATATTAACAGGCTTTATGCGTATCAATGTGTTGATAGTGTCCTAAGAATTCAAGAACCCTTTAAGAAGGTAAATAGGAAGCTAAAGAACGAAGATACGATCATCAGAGTTAAAGACGTAGAGATTGGTGGAAACGAAATAGTCGTTATGGCAGGTCCATGTAGTGTTGAATCAAGAGAACAAGTTGAAATAATTGCTGAGAAGGTAAAAGCTGCAGGTGCAAAAATCTTAAGAGGTGGAGCATACAAACCTAGAACATCTCCTTATTCATACCAAGGTATGGGAGAAGAAGGATTAAAAATCTTAAGAGAAGTGGCTGACAAAAATGGTTTATTGGTTGTCTCTGAATTAATGGATAAAGACCATATACCGCAGTTTGAGCAATATGTTGACATCATTCAAATTGGTGCAAGGAACATGCAAAACTTCGCATTACTAAAAGAGTTAGGAAAAACAAAAACACCAGTAATGCTTAAACGTGGCTTTAGTAACACAATCGAAGAATGGTTAATGAGCGCAGAGTATATTATGGCTGGAGGGAACGAATCAGTTATACTATGTGAACGTGGAATAAGGACTTTCGAACCAATGACACGTAATACATTAGATATATCTACAATTCCTATAGTGAAGAAACTAAGCCATTTACCAGTAATAATTGATCCTTCTCATGCTGCAGGAAAATGGGACTTAGTTGAATCATTATCAATGGCTAGTGTAGCTGCAGGAGCTGATGGTTTAATAATTGAAGTACATCACGAACCAGAAAAAGCACTAAGTGATGGAGCACAGAGTCTAAAACCTAAGAAATTTGAAGAATTAATGATTAATATAAGAAACATTGGAAAAGCAATAAAAAGAAAAGTAAACTAAAAACGCCTTAATAAGGTGTTTTTTTATATAAAAAAGGTGGATTTCTCCACCTTATATTATTTCTTTTAATACAATTGTTTGTGTTCTGTCAGGACCAACGCTAAATATAGCCAATTCAACACCTACTAATTCACTTAACTTAGTTAAATAACTTTGTGCATTTAATGGTAAATCGCTAAATGAAGACACTTTAGTGATATCTTCTTCCCATCCAGGAACTTCAATATAAACGGGTTCACAGTTCTCATAATCCTTGATATTTGCTGGGACATGATCAATAAGGTCTCCGTTTAATCTATATGCAACACATATTTTTAACTCTTTGATTCCACTTAATACATCTAATAGCATAACCGATAGCCCTGTTAAGCCACTTATTCTTTTTGTATGTCGTAATATAACTGTATCTATCCAACCAATTCTTCTTGGTCTTCCTGTCGTAGTTCCGTACTCATGACCTACTTCTCTTATTTGATGAGCAACTTCGTCATCAAATTCAGTAGCGAAGAATCCTCCTCCAACACGCGTAGAATATGCCTTTGTTATACCAACAACGTCTGTTATGTACTGTGGAGATATTCCTGTGTTTACTGGTACAGAAGCTGCGGTAGGTGAACTTGATGTAACAAAAGGATATGTTCCGTGATCCATACACAGTAAAGCTCCTTGTGCACCTTCAAATACAACTTTCTTATCATCTTCTAATTGCTTATTCAACAATACACCAGTATCAGTAACATATGGTTTCATTGCTTTTGCATATTCAATATATTCACGGTAAATGGCTTCAATACTTAATTCTGGTTTCCCAAACAATTTGAATACCTTGTTGTAGTAATTCAAGTTATCTGTTAATTTTTCTTTGAATAGTTCTTCATCCATGAAGTCACAAACTCTAATTCCAATTCTAGAAGCTTTATCTGTATATGTAGGACCTATCCCTTTTTTGGTAGTTCCTACTTTTTTATTATTGTCTTTTAAATCTTCCAACATTCCATCAAGCTCAATATGATAAGGAAGAATGATATGTGCACGATCACTAATAGCCAAGTTGAATTCATCTACTCCGCCTTGTTTAAGCATTTCCAGTTCTTCTAACATTGCTTTCGGGTTTATAACCATTCCGTTTGCCATAACATTTAAAGCATCTTTTCTAAAAATACCTGATGGTATTAAGTGTAGTGCAAACTTCTTATTATCAAAAATTATTGTATGTCCTGCATTGTTTCCACCTTGAAAGCGAACTACTACATCTGCTTTTTCAGCTAGGAAGTCTGTTATCTTACCTTTACCTTCATCTCCCCATTGTGTACCTACAACTACTATTCCGCTCATAATACCCTCCTATATTTTAGATGCTATGTCTCTAGCTATCCATATTCCATTAGCGCCTGCCTGGGCTAAACCACGCGTAATCCCAGCACCATCTCCACCAAAATACAACCCTCCAATTTTAGATTCAAAGTGATTGTTTAGTTTTGGTCTTGCACTATAGAACTTAGCTTCTACTCCATAGAACAATGTGTGTGCTGATGCGATACCTGGTGTTACATAATCTAATGCTTCTATCATTTCTACTATTGATTTCATTGTGTTATATGGTAGTACTAGGCCTAAATCTCCCGGTACAGCTTCTTTTAACGTTGGTCTTACGAATGACTCGGATAAGCGTTTATTCGTTGTTCTACGCCCTTTTTTTATATCTCCATAACATTGAACAATAATAGCTCCATTGCTTAGTTTGTTTGCAAGTTTACTAATATCATTGGCAAACTCATTTGGTTGATTAAAAGGCTCATTAAACTTATGAGAAACCAATAATGCAAAGTTTGTATTCTTACTCCCGAGCTTTGGATCCCTGTAACTGTGGCCATTTGCTAGCATTGTACCACTGTGGTTTTCAATTACAACGTGTCCACTTGGATTACTACAAAATGTTCTAACAGTAGTTCCTACACTTGTTCTAAAAATAAACTTACCTTCATATAGGTGTTCGTTTATCTCTTCCATGATTTCATCGTTTGTTTCTACCCTTACACCGATATCCACTTGATTGGACAGCGTTGGTATATCATTGTTTTTACAGATTGTTTTCAACCATTTAGAACCATCTCTTCCGGGAACCAGTACAACCTTCTTAGAAAGGAATGTTTCTCCGCCTGCGATTCTAATTCCAGTAACCAAGCCATTATCCACTAACAACTCTTTTACTTCTGTACGATATCTCATATCTATTTTTTGATTCAATTCTTCATAAATACTCTGTAGTATTTGAAGATTATCTTCAGTTCCTAAATGTCTTACTTTCGCTCTTAATAGTTTAAGACCTGATGCAAGACCTCTTTTTTCTATTTCCTTAACTTTTTTTGTTGTTGGATCGGTAATTTTAGGTGTTGCACCATGTTTTAGGTTAATAGAATCTACATAACTGATTAATTCTTCAACGATACTATCATCCAAATAATCTGTCATCCATCCACCAAACTCGCTTGTAATATTAAACTTACCATCTGAATAAGCTCCAGCTCCACCAAACCCACTTGTTATTGAACAAGCTGGAAAGCACCCACTTACGCCCTCTTTGTTAGTTGGACATTTTGATATTTTCTTTTGAAGAATTGGGCATTTACGATCATATATACTTAACCCTTTGTCTAAAAGCAATACCTTTAATTCTGGTTTTTGCTCAAGTAACTCATAACATGTAAATATCCCTGCAGGACCCGCTCCTACCACTATTACATCATATTCCATCATACTAAGCCTCCTAAAATAAAAAAGGGGTACCTAAAGATAGGTACGCCTATGCATACACTATTCAAAGTTTGGTACGCCGTTTTTGATATTTCCATTTGTATAGTAACAAACAATAATTTATATGTCAATAAGTAATTTCTTTTGAGGAACGTTATCATTTAAAAAAAGGCTATAATTAACCTTTTTCCATTATTTTATATTGCTTCTAGTAAGTCTACTATAAAGTATAAATAATGTTTATTCAATTTGATTGTATCTAAAATAATGTTGATTTTATCTAAACGATACGTGAATCTAATATACTTTGATATTTGGTTGGCCTTCATAAACATAAATTCTCCGTTTGTATTGTTCGAAGCCTCAGTTGACATAATAAAGGTTACATTATTTTTGGTTTCACGTACTCTTTCTATTCCTTTAACAATTGATAAGTGCTCAAATAACTTCTCATACATGTACAGGGTAATGTCTTTGTTTGGCGCTCCAAATCTATCGGTAAATTCCTCTGTCAACGATTGGATATCT
The DNA here is from genome assembly GCF_982632705.1 of Candidatus Izemoplasma sp. Taxonomy (NCBI): domain Bacteria; kingdom Bacillati; phylum Mycoplasmatota; class Mollicutes; order Candidatus Izemoplasmatales; family Candidatus Izemoplasmataceae; genus Candidatus Izemoplasma; species Candidatus Izemoplasma sp. Next base: position 24,636 of record NZ_CEXEES010000015.1, read on the forward strand.
TGTTTTGTTGATATGTTCGATATCTTTCTGTGCATTTCTACTTTAACAAAATCATTCTTTATATAGTTAGAGTCTATGTATTTGTTAACCCTAATTTTAATTGGTGAGACTGGTTCTCCTTGTGGTTCTTCAATTTCCCCGCGCTGTATAGCTATTTCTTCTTTTAACATATCAAGGTACATATCCAATCCTACAGAGTCCATAAATCCTGATTGTTCTGTCCCAAGAATATCTCCTGCACCTCGTATTGATAAATCTCTTAAGGCTATCTTGAAGCCACTTCCCAGCTCGGTAAACTCTTTTATTACCTTTAATCTTTTAATAGCTTCTTCTTTAAGTTGTTTCTTTTTGTCATACATTAGATATGCATAAGCAATACGATCACTACGACCTACTCTACCTCTTATTTGATACAACTGTGAAAGACCTAGTCTGTCAGAATCGTGAATTAGTAAAGTGTTTGCGTTTGGTATATCTATCCCTGTTTCAATGATTGTGGTTGAAACAAGAACGTCATACTCGTTATCTAAGAACTTCTCTATGACATTTTCCAACTCTAATCGGCTCATTTTACCATGTGCATATGTAACTCTAGCTTCTGGTACCAAACGTTGTACTTTGTTAGCAATCATTTCTATATCCTCTACTTTATTATACAAGTAGAATGTTTGTCCATTTCTTGCCAATTCCCTTTGTATTGAATCCCGGATAATGGCATCATGTCTTTCTAAAACGTATGTTTGAATTGGGTATCTATTTAATGGTGGTGTCTCTAATAAGCTCATGCTTTTGACACCCATAATAGCCATTTGTAGCGTTCTAGGAATTGGTGTTGCACTAAGTGAAAGTACATCAACATTGATCTTTAATTCCTTGATTCTTTCTTTGTGTTCAACTCCAAAACGCTGTTCCTCATCAATTATTAGCAGCCCTAGGTCGTTAAACATCATATCCTTACTTAATAATCTGTGAGTACCAATTACGATATCTACTGATCCTCTGGCTAGTTCACTTAGAACTCTTCTTTGATTTGATTTTGTAACAAATCTATTCAGTAGTTCTACTTTGATTCCGTGTTTTGCCAATCTGTCCCTAAACGTATGAAAGTGTTGGCGGGAAAGGACCGTAGTTGGCGCTAAATACGCAACTTGCTTGTTATCTAAAACCGCTTTAAAAGCAGCTCTAAGTGCTACCTCGGTTTTACCATAACCTACATCTCCACACAGTAATCTATCCATTGGCATTGTAGATTCCATATCATTTTTTATATCTTCTATTGCTTTTATTTGATCTGGAGTCTCTTTATATGGGAAATCAGCTTCAAAATCAAGCATAAGGTCTGTATCAGGGCTATATTGAAATCCTTTAGCATTCTCTCTTGCAGCATATATCTTAATCAATTTATCTGCAATATCCTTGATTTTCTTTCTAACTTTTTGTTTTGTTTTTGCCCACTCGGTTCCGCCCAATTTGTTTAATCTAGGCCGTATCCCCTCACTACCAGTATATTTTTGGATAAGCTTAATATTCTCAACAGGGATGAATAAAGTGTCGTCACCTTTATAAGCAATGTGTATATAGTCGTTAGTCATGTCTCCGACACTCATAGTTTTTACTTCTATGAATCTTCCAATACCATGCTCGTAGTGAACGACCAAATCTCCTTTTCTTAATTCTTCAATATTTGACAACTTCTTAGCATCTTTAATTTGTGATTTATATTTTGCCTTTTTTAAACTCTTTTGTTTGAATAGATGATTTTCATTTAAACTTATAAGATTTATATCAAAAAGTTCAACACTTACTAATTTCTCATCAATTATAAGATTCAGTGTTTTTTCAATAATTTCATCTTTTGTGCCAATAATGTTAAATCTCACTTTGTCTTCAATTATCGAGATAAACTGTTTTAATGTTTTTTGAGAGTTAAACCCTATGACAACTGTAGTGAATTTGTCATATTTTTTCAAATCCTTTAAAAGCATATGCATATTGTTATTGTATAAAGTTGGATCTTTTGCTCGAACATTTATAACATCTTTAATTTTAATTTTACTATCACTCAAAGAATCTAGATACAAACTCTTTTTACTATATATATGATTTATATCTTTTATAAGTTTAAATCCAAGTTTTGGATAATCGTCAGTATGTTCATACCAATCTGTGATATCTCTAACAACATCTGTATAATTATCAAGAATTTTGTCATGATCATAAAATACAACATTTGAATAATCGATATAATCACTAATTGTTTCAGGTTTGTCATACAAAATTGTTAAATATCGTGATAATTTATCAATTTCATGGTGGTTTGTTAAAAATGTTACTTCCTCGTTAATTCTATCTAAGCTTTTTCCTGTAATATTATTTCTTTTTATTGATTCGTTAATTTCGTTTACAACAAACTTTAGTTGATCGTCGTTATAAAAAAATTCGTACATTGGATAAATCACACAATCTTTAGTTTTGATTGTGGAACGTTGTGTTGTTAAATCAAAGTGTCTTATAGAATCTATTTCATCATCGAATAAATCAATCCTAAGAGGTTTTTCCTCGTTTAATGGGTAAATATCTATAATTCCACCTTTAACGGAGAAATCACCTTGTTTTTCAACTACACTTTCTCTTGTATACCCATAGGAAATCAAAGTCTTTGAAAATTCCTTTACAACAAGGGTATCCCCCAATTGATACTTTAGTATAGCCTTTTCCCAAGTTTTTCTGGGTGTTAGATATTTTACAAAACCTGTTGTATTTGTTATGATAATAGACTTTTTATTCTCAATTATTTTACGTATAGTATTGATGCGCTCTAATTTAAACTCGGAACTCATAGCTAGCATCTCTGTCGTTATGAATTCGTCTTGTGGAAAGAATGAAACGCTATCTAAAGGTTGTAATTTGATTAATTCATCATAGAGTTTTTGCGCTTTGTAGAGGTTTGGAGTGACAATCAAGATGTTATCATCAAGGTCTTCAAAAATGGTTTGTAAAACTAACAAACTTACTGGATCATTTGTGTTGGTAATTTTTAACTCTTCAACAGCTTTGAATTTCTCTATTAAATGGCTATAGTATGCTGTTTCCTTGAAATAATTTGTTAATTTACTCATATTTTCACCCCACGTGCTTAAGGCGAAACCTCCAAATAAGGGGGTCCGCTGTTTTTGTATTTGTATGTTATCATACGAATTGTTTTAATTCAAATAAAAAAGCCAAAGACCTGGCTTTTTTTATATTATAGTATTATGCAATTTAAAAATCCAAATCCTACGAATAAGAATCCTATAAGACTTAATATTCCATATAATTGAGCATCTATTCTATTTTTAGTAACTATGAATAAGTAAAGACCTATTGGGAAAACCAAAACGCTTAGAATTTGTAATACTAGTTTCTTGTCATTGGTTGACATAGTATCACGTTCCCTTCTTCATACTTTTATTATACAAATAATTAGTTTAAATTACAAACCAAACAAAAAAGCCCGATTAGGGGCTTAATTATATTTATTCATTAATGAAACAAAAGATTCTGTCTTGGAGAAATCTGTAATCAAATTACTTAAGTTCCCAAAAGTGCTATCTAAATCTTTTATTTCTTGTTTTGTGAATTTACCTAAAACATAGTTTTTTGTTTCAATCAAAGGATTAGAGTCTATTCCTACTTTTACACGTTTGAATTCTTGTGTATGTAAGTGATTAATTATAGACTTAATACCATTGTGACCTCCTGCACTACCTTTTTCACGTAATCTTACTTTTGCAAACGGTAGAGATAGATCATCAAATATGATTAATACATCTTCTATATCAATGTTATAGAATTCAACCATTTTTTTGATGCTTTCACCAGATACATTCATAAAAGTGTGTGGTTTCAACAATACTAGATTGCCTTCTTTTAGCCATTCACCTCTGAATTTGTTATCTTTTTTGAATTTTAATTTATTTTGTTTTGCATAATAGTCCAAACTCATAAAACCAATGTTATGTTTTGTTTTTTTATACTTTAAACCAGGGTTTCCAAGACCTACGACTAATTTCACAGTTATTTCCTAGATGATTTAATCACTAAGTGTCTGTCTTGTCCTTCACCTTCAGAAATAGTGTTAACATCTCTCCACTCAGCTAATTTTGTATGAATAATACGTCTTTCGTATGCGTTCATTGGTTTTAACTTTGCTTCAATTTTTGTTTTCGCTACTTCTTTAGCTGTTTTTGTAGCTAAGATTTCTAATTGTCTTCTTCTATTGGCTTTGTAACCACCGATATCAACTAATACAATTTGTCTTTCATCGCTATAAGTATTAATAATGTTTCTGATATAAAATTGAATATTTTCTAATGTTTTACCATTTTTACCTATTAATATAGGGTTTTCATCTGAGTTTATAGTATAACTAATTTCGTTTTCGCCTTTTTTTCTCATTTCAATAGATACTTCAATGTTCATGTTGTCGAACATTTCGCTTAATATTTCATATCCAACTTCAGCTGGATCTACTTTAATCTTCGCTTCAACTATTAAAACTTTTTTAATCATACCTTTTTTATCTAAAACAGTTATGTCAATATGGCTTTCAGGTACTCTTAACTCTTTTGAAGCTAATTTAAGACCTTCTTCAACAGTTTTGACTTCTAATGTAATTACTTTCATATAGTCACCTTTAGTGTCTGTCTGCGAATTGCTTAGCGCTTTGACGTCTGTTTAGGTATGTTTGTAAAAATTGGTAACCTGTACCAATTACCCAATACAAAGCAATACCGGCATTTGTAGCGGCGATACTAACTAACATGAATACCATAACGTATGACATGATTTTCATTGTGTTTTCAGATGATTTTGCTTGTTGATTTTGATTGTATTTTTTATTTTGCATATATTCTGGTTTCTTCATAGTATATCTTTGAGAGAAGAACATAATTACCCCTACTAATAGTGGTAATATCCAAATTGGATCCGCATCCCCTAAGTCTTTAATCCATAAGAACCCAAAATTCAAAGATTCTCTATAATTAGGAAGTCCGTTTACAACTTCATCTAAAGGTCCTTTTAAACCATCAAGCGTTCCATCAGTTAATGGTATTCTTCTAACCACTTGATACATTGCGATGAAGATTGGCATTTGTAAGAATGGTAATAAGCAACCTAATGGGTTGATTTTGTATTCTTTGTAAATAGCCATAGTTTCCATTTGCATTTTCTTTTGTGATGCTTCGTCTGTTCTACCTTTGTATTTTTCTTTTAATGCTTCTAAAGCTGGTTGAGCTTGTTGCATTTTTACTGTCATTTGGTTACTTTTAGCATAGATTGGCCATCCTACAGTTCTGACGATTAACGTAACAACAACTAATCCAACCCAATAATAACCACCAGCAAGTTCACTAACCCATACAGTTAGATTTGCTACTTGTTCAACGATCCATTGGAACCATCCCCAACCTACGTCTGCACCTAATGGTGAGTCGTAACTCGATGTTGCTCCACTACAAGCACTTAAAACAAACACAAGTGCAAGAGTTAAAACTAATAATTGTACTCTTCTTGACTTATTCATTGATTCACCTCAATATTTTATGTTTTGTAATTAATGTTTCGATAGAATCTTTTATTTGTGTAAAGTCTAATGTGTTAGCATTTGTCTTTATAACAATGAAAAGATCTATTTTAGGGTCTATATCCATTTTTGATATTATTTCCCTGACTTGTCTTTTGATTTTATTACGGTATACCGCGTTACCAAACTTTTTTGGTACACTTACGGCAAATCTGAAATGATTGTTTTCATGGTTTTTCTTTTTATAAACAACAAAAAATCTGTTTCCAGTACTTTTTCTCTGTTTAATGATCATTTCAATCTCTTTACCTTTTTTTACACGATACTCTTTTTTCATAAAACCACCTACCTAAAACAAAAATCACCTAAAAAACATATTATAGTTCAGGTGATTTCGGGTATATATAATATTTTATTTTTAGATGTTATTATTTGTTATACAGTTAGTTGCTTACGTCCCTTTGCACGACGTCTTGCTAATACTTTTCTTCCACCAACAGTTTTCATTCTTGCGAAGAAACCGTGAGTCTTAGCTCTTTTACGTTTGTTTGGTTGATATGTTCTTTTTGGCATATTCAACACCTCCTAATCAATAGTTAAAAACCATGCTATAACATTATATATGCAGATAAATTCTGTGTCAACACTTTATGCAAAAATATTATTAGCAATATAGTTGTATAAAAAGTTTTCCACACCCTTTTTTCGCTTAATTTAGAGAAAGTAACATTTTGTAATGTGGATATGGGGATTGTGGGTAACTATTAAAATGTGGAAAATGGAAAACTATACTTAACGGCTTAATGTAAGTGTTAATCCCTGTGCGGATAACTATTGTTTGTATACCCTCTAAAAAAGTTTTCCACATTTAGGGTGGACAAGATAGTGTTCTTTTGGTTATTATTCTATGGTATATTTATATATAGGAAGATAGAGGTGAACATCATGGAGAAATACACAAAAATATGGGATGAAATTAAACAAGAAATTGAAGAAGACCTAGATGAATTTGTTTTTACAGAGATTTTTGAACCTGTAAAGACAGTTTTTAAAGTGTCTAATAATTACATCTACCTTGTTGCTCCGAACGATTTTGTAAAAAAGAGAATAGAAATGCTGTATCTAAAGAAAATTGATCATTTGTTAGAAAACAAATTACCTGAAAGACATAAATTTAGAGTTTTAACTGAGGATTCTGCTTCAAAAGAACTTCAAGATCAAAAGGATTTCTCAATAACAGCTCCAGAACCTGCTTTAACTAGTAAATACTTACAAGGGAATATGAATGCTTCGTATACTTTTGATAGTTTTGTTGTAGGTAACTCAAACAGATTGGCTTACACAAGTGGTATGAAGGTCGCAGACCAACCAGGTGTTGTAGCAAATCCTTTGTATATTTTTGGAGATGTAGGATTAGGAAAAACCCATCTAATGCAATGTGTAGGTAATTATATTTTAGAAGGTGACATGAACAAAAAAGTTTTATATGTTAAAACAGATCAATTTGTTGAAGAATATGTTCGTTTAGCAAGTAAAAAACGTTTTGATGAATTTAATCAGAAATATAGAGATGTAGACGTTTTATTGGTTGATGACATCCAGTTTTTAGCAAAGAAAGAGAAGTCACAAATCGAGTTCTTCAAATTGTTTGAAACACTTCACCAAATGCAAAAACAAATCGTAATAACAAGTGATAGATCTGCTGGAGAATTAAAAGATATAATGTCTCGTTTAACATCTAGGTTTGAATGGGGTGTTACTGTAGATATTAATCGTCCAGATTTAGACCACAGGATTAAAATACTAAATAAAAAATTAATGGCTGAAACGTCTGATGTTACTTTGATTCCTGATGGTGTTCTTGAATATATAGCTAGTGTGTTTGACAACAACGTAAGAGAATTAGAAGGTGCTTTAAAAAGAGTGTTGTTTTATTGTACTGCTTTTAATTTAGATTTTAATGTTAAAAACGCTGAATTAGCACTAGAAAATTTAGTAAAACCAAGAGTTAATGATAAATTCTTACATGAAAATAAAATAAACAACATATTGAGTGTAGTAAGCGATTATTATAGAATATCAACAAGTGATTTGATATCAAAAAAACGTACAACTAACTATGTTTTTCCAAGACAAGTAGCTATGTACTTAATTAAAACAATGTATGACTTACCTTATAAGAAAATAGGTACTTATTTTAACAACAGAGATCATTCAACAGTAATGCATTCTGTAGAGAAAATTTCCAACGAAATGGAAATGGATATTAACGTGAAAAAAGATGTAGATAAATTGAGGATAAAATGTGGAGAAAACTAAAAAAAAAATCCCACAAAACGTAATCATATGGTATAATATACTGTGATATGAGATGGGTTATCCACATATCCACACGACACTAATAATAATAATAATAAAAACATAATATATTTTAGGGGTGATTGTATGAATTTTCAAATAAACAAAGACACATTACTTAACCATTTAATTGTTTCTCAAAAAGGATTATCAAATAAAACACCTAATCCTGCATTACAAGGAATTAAACTTGAAGTTTTTAAAGATAATTTATTAATTACAACAAGTAATTCTGATATAGCTATTAAACAAACTATCAAAGATGCAAGTTTAGAAGTTAAATCAGAAGGTTCTGTTTTAATACCAGGAAAGTATTTTATAGAAATCATAAGAAAACTAGATGGTTTAAAAGTTAATCTATCTCAAGTAGCAGATAATATGTTAAGAATTGAAGCTGATAGATCAGACATAACATTAAACATGATGGACTTAGACGATTATCCTGAATTACAATTTAGCGAAAAAGTTAAATCTATTAAAATAAATGTTAGAACATTAAAAACAATTATAAGACAAACAGCTTTTGCAACGTCTTCAGTTGAAAACAGACCAATATTAACTGGTGTAAACTTTAAAATTGAAGGAAATAAATTAAACGCAATAGCAACTGATAGTTATAGATTATCTCGAAAAGAAATTGAATTAAACGAGAGTTACGAACTATTGAATATAATAATTCCAGGGCGTAGTTTAGAGGAATTAGTTAAAATATTAGATAATAATAACGAAACTGTTGAATTACATTTTGATCACTCTAAAATTTTATTTAAATACAAAGATATTTTATTCCAATCAAGATTATTAGAAGGAAATTATCCTGAAACATCAAAATTAGTTCCAACAGAATTTCCAATAGTTATTAAATTTAATAAAGAAAGTTTATCTACAGCGATTGAACGCGCAAGTTTATTAAGTAGTAGAGATGGAAACAACTCAATTGTTAAATTAGCGCTCCGCCAAGATAATATTATTGAAATAACATCAAACAGTCCTGAAATTGGGAAAGTTTTAGAAGAAGTTTACCCTGTTGATGAAATAGTTGGATCGCCATTTAAAATTGCTTTTAGCTCAAAATACATTATTGAAGCGTTAAAAGTATTTAATAGTAGCGAGGTTTTAATCAATTTTACAGGTGAAATACGTCCCTTCGTTCTTAAAGGCGAATATGACGAGAATATGATTCAATTAATCTTACCAGTGCGCACAGAATAAAAAGTCCTTCAGAGGGCTTTTTTTTATGCGTAAAATCTTGCACTTTACACTGTTATATATTATAATA